>CAYWPS010000055.1:0-11720 GCA_964460165.1 uncultured Ruminococcus sp.
AAGTCGTATTACATACGACGAGCCTTGCGGGAAAACAGCAAAATCTCTGCCATGACATTTTCGGATGGAAAGCGTCGTTATTCACGCCGAAGTCGTATTACATACGACGAGCCTTGCGGGAAAACGGCGGTTTACGCCGAAAATCACTCAGCAAGAAGCTTTCTTACACACGACGCGATCCTATCATCCTTGCAGTTAGCGAAGAAGTACTCCTGGAACTTAGCGCCTGCGACAGCGCCCTTAACGAGCTCTCTGTCAAGGTTCTCAAGAATGTAGCAGATGTCGGTATGAGTAACCTTCTTTACCTCGTCGAGTATCTTCTTGTTTCTCTGCTCGGGAACGGCTCTCTCACGGGGATAGCCGAGACCCCACTCGGAAACAAAGAGCTTCTCAAATACGTACTGGAGGTTGAGCTCACAGCCCCAGCCCCAACCCTTAGCGAAGGGCATCGCAATAGCGTTACCGTTGTTTACCTGGGTGAACTGGTAAGCATCGGTGGGGTCAACAACGTGACCGCAAAGAACGCCGGGGAAGGAGTTACAAGCAAGCATCGCGCCCTCGCCGGTGCCGCAGCCGGTGATAACGAGATCGCATGCACCGGAGTTAAGAAGGATAGCGGAGAGGATACCTATCTGCACGTAGGTGAGCTGCTCCTTATCCTCAGCGGAGTACATGCCGTAGTTGTGTACCTCGTGACCGAGGGGCTCTACAACCTTCTTGAGAGTGTCACAGATAAGCGCGTTCTTAGCCGCCTGGCTGTTCTCATTGATAAGTGCGATTTTCATTTATAAAAATTCCTTTCAGATATTAATAATCGTCTGTTAAGCGATGACCGAAAACACGCCGTTTTTCGCGTAATATCGGTTAAATGTAAACTTTTGTTATGGAGTAAGGCGGTTAGGACCTCTGAACAGGAACTGAACCTCTTTGATAGAAAGACCAAGGAAGAGCATCGTAAGACGGTCGATACCAAGTCCGAAGCCGCCGTGAGGAGGACAACCGTACTTGAAGAACTCAAGGTAGAACTTAACGTCCTCGGCAAGTCCCTTCTCCTCCGCCTGAGCCTTCAATACGTCGTATCTGTGCTCTCTCTGCGCTCCGGTGGTTATCTCCACTCCGCGCCAGATAAGGTCGTAGCCCTGGGGAACCCCGCGCTCGTCTCTCATATGATAGAACGCTCTCTCCTTAGCATCGTAATCCGTGATAAAGAGGAACTCGTGGTTGAACATATCCTTACAAAGCTGCTTGGTCATTCGCTCCGCCTCGGTGGTGAGGTCGCCGTGAAGCTCCTCGGGAACGGTGTATCCGTATCTCTCCTCGAGCTCGCGGTAAACGTCCGAGAGCTTCATTCTCGGGAACGGAAGGGCGGGCACCTCAAGCTCCATGCCGTAGAGCTCCTTGATAGCCTCGCCGTGAGCCGCCTTTACCTTGCCGAGAGCGTAGGTAAGGAGCTCCTCCTCCATCTTCATAACATCCTCACAGCCGTTGATGTAGGAGAACTCAAGGTCAAAGCCCGTGAACTCGGTCGCGTGCTTGTTGGTGTAGGACTTCTCTGCTCTGAATACGGGACCGGTCTCGAATATTCTCTCAAGGCCTGCAGCCATAGCCATCTGCTTATAGAACTGAGGAGACTGCGCAAGATACGCGTTGCCGTCGAAGTACTTTACCTCGAATACGTCCGAGCCGGACTCGGAAGCAGCCGCGATAAGCTTGGGTGTATGGATCTCTACGAAATCACGCTCAACGAGGAACTCGCGAAGAGCCGCGGTGAGAGTGGTCTGAAGCTCAAGCATAAGATGGTTCTTCTCACGGCGGAGGTCGATCCATCTGTAATCCATCCTTACGTCGATATCCGAGTCATCCTTGATGGGAAGAGCCTCTGCGTAAGACTCCACCTTCATGGTGTCGGGGTACATTTCCTTGCCGCCCATCTTTACGTACTCGGAGGCAACGACCTCGCCCTCGAAGGTGACTACCGAATGGATGGTGAGGTTATCGAGCATCTCGAGCATCTCGGGGTGCTTTTCTTTCTCAATAGTGACCTGGAGCTTACCGGTAGCATCCTTAACTACGATAAACGCCATAGTTCTCTTATTACGGAAGTTCTCAACGAAGCCCTGCACGCGGTGCATACCGGGGGTAACGTTTTTGATATAAGTTCTTTCCATTTTTTTGCGTCCTTTCGTCTGCTGACATATTTTTACGAATATATTATATATATTTTTCCCCTCGTTGTCAATAGCTTTTCAGCGTTTTCATCCACATGACGCTTTCTCTTACCCATCCTTCAGCAAGCGGCTGTATCCACTCGGGATGTCCGCACGAGGTCATCTCGTTTGCCAAGGCGATGCCGTGGGTGCCGTAGGGATAAACGCGCAGGGATACGTGTCTGCCGATAGCATAGTAAGCCTCGGTAAGCCTTAACGAGCCGAGCATCGGAACGGCGGGATCCTCAGAGGTATGCCATATGAATACGGGAGCGGAGTCCTCGTCTACGTTTGCCTCAAGCGACAGCTTGATCTTTTCCTCGGGGGCGATAGACTCCATAGGCTTACCCGCGAGCATCTCAAAGGAATGAGCGTGAGTCGGTACGAGGGCGGAGACCACCGGATAGGCGAGCACAGAGCCGCAGGGCTTGTTATCCCCCTTTTCTATACCGAGCGCTGAAAGAACGCAGGGATCCTTATGGAGCACAGCCAGAGATCCGGAGAGATGGCCGCCCGCGGAAAAGCCGACGGTGAATATCCTGTCTTTATTTATTCCGTATTTACCGGCGTTGTTCTTCAGATAACAAATGGCGTAAGAAGCGTCGATCAGGTGCGAGGGATACGTATATTCCTTGCCTACCGCGTAATGCACAACGAAGGCGTTGACTCCTTGCTCAAGATAAGCGAGCGCAACCTTGTCGCCCTCTCTGTCGATCGAAAGGTTCTCATATCCGCCTCCCGGAAAAATCAGGACCGCATCTCTGTTTTCGCTGCCCTCCTCAATATAGGATATGAAGGTGATCTTATGATCCATCACGTCAAAAAATAAGGTTTCGTTTATCATTGCGTCTGCCTCCTAAAAATCTTACAGACTAATTTTACCACGGGCGTGCGTTTTTTTCAAGGGGTATATTGACATTTCTTTTTTGGTGTGGTAACATTTAGCCGTGGAGGGATCATTCCGGATTCATGCGGAACCTCCGCGATTTTACAGATCACAACCTTTCGGGAGGCAATATGAAAAATCCGATCTATAACGCGAGCTTTATTCATGCGGGGGAAGCGATGATACCCGCGACTCCATACTTCAAAAAATGTATAGAGCTTAAGGGAGAGGTGAAGCGCGCGACACTGTATATAACCTCGCTCGGAGTGTTCGAGGCGAAAATCAACGGTGTACGCGTCGGCAGCGATTATATGGCTCCCGGCTGGACAAATTATAACAAACGTTTACAATTTTTCGATTATGACGTGACAAATATGCTGTCCGACAGATCGGAGCTGACCGTCGGAGTAGGCAACGGATGGTATTCCTCCCGCGGAGGATTTCCCGAGTCCGTGGACGGTATGTACGGCACTCATCCCGCGCTTATCGCGGCGCTCGAGATAAAGTACAAAAACGGTGATAGCGAGGCTGTATACACCGATGAGAGCTGGCTTGTCGCCAAGTCGGAGTGTCTATTCTCCGGCATCTACGACGGAGAGATCACCGACGCTCGCATCCTGCCCGAGTTTACCGAGAATGCCAAAATACTTGAGCACGACAAAAGCATACTGATACCCCTTGAGGGCGAGAGAACGAAGGAGATCGAGTACGTATGTCCAAAAAGCGTCTTCACCACCCCAAAGGGCGAGCGGCTCATCGATTTCGGGCAGGAGGTGACCGGCACGGTAGAGTTCACGCTCAACGCAAAAGGCGGGGAGCGTGTCGAGATTTTGCACGCGGAGGTGCTTGACAGAGACGGCAACTTCTACCGCGACAACTACCGCACCGCAAGGAGCGAAATAGTATATACGGCAAAGGAGGGCAAGCAGACCTATAAGGCAAAGTACACCTTCTTCGGCTTCCGTTACGTAAAGCTCGTCGACTGGCCCGAGGAGATAAAGGCGGAGAACTTCCGCGCTATCGTGATGCACTCGGATATGCGCCGCACCGGATATTTCAAGTGCGGTCACGCAAAGCTCAATCAGCTCTACTCAAATATCATATGGGGACAGAAGGATAACTTCCTTGATATCCCCACCGACTGTCCTCAGAGAGACGAAAGGCTTGGCTGGACTGGTGACGCGCAGGTATTCGCGAGGGCGGCATCGATAAGCTTTGACACCGAGAGATTCTATAAAAAATGGCTTCGCGATATGGCAAGCGAGCAGCTCGGGAACGGAGAATTGCCGCACGTTATTCCTGACGCGCTCCGTACGAACGGTACGAGAAACTCCACCGCGTGGAGCGACGCCTCCTGCATTATTCCGTGGGAGCTATACCTTGCGTACGGCAACAAAAAGCTCTTGCGCGAGCATCTTCCAATGATGAAAAAATGGCACGGATACGTACAAAAGAGAGCGGGAAGGAGCTGCCTTTGGAGAGGAGACACGCATTTCGGAGACTGGCTTGGCATGGATGCTCCCGAGGGCTCGTACACAGGCTCGACGGACAAGGACCTGATCGCGAGCGCATACTTCTATCACATTACGACGATACTCGCAAGAACCTCTGCCGTGCTCGGTATGAGCAGCGAGAAATACGAAAAGCTTGCCGAGAGAATACGCAGGGCTTACAAAAAAGAATATATCAAGCGCGGCAGGCTCACCTCGGATACGCAGACGGCACACGTGCTGACCATACACTTCGGACTGGTTGACGACGTCCCAGAGCTAAAAGCAAAGCTCGGACAAAGACTCGTCGAGCTTATCGAGGGCTTCGGTGACAGACTCCGTACGGGCTTCGTAGGTACTCCGTACCTTCTCGATGCTCTGACCGAAGTGGGACGTCCCGATAAGGCTTACACCCTGCTCCTTCAGGAAAAGTTCCCCTCTTGGCTCTACTCTGTCAACCAGGGCGCAACTACGATCTGGGAGCATTGGGACAGCAAAAAGGAGGACGGCTCATTCTGGAGCACTGATATGAACTCCTTTAACCACTACGCCTACGGAGCGTGCGCCTCTTGGTTCTACCGTACGATACTCGGCATCAGACCCACCGCCCCGGGATACAAAACTATCGAGATCTGTCCCATACCCTCTGAGCGACTCGGCTTTGCAAAGGCAAGGATAGAGACCCGCGCGGGCGTGATCACGTCAGAGTGGACCTGTACGGATGGCGGAGTCAGATATTCCTTCACCGTCCCCGAGGGCACTGTCGCCGAGGTAACGATAGACGGAATTACCAAGGAATATACCGCAGGCGATTATACGGTATGGGGAAAGAGCTGCTTATAGCTTCGCCCGTGCCGATACCGACGGCATAAGCTTCATCATATACCTTATTAAAAAGAGGCTAGCACAAGTTCGAAAAACTTGAGCTAGCCTCTTTTGCGCAGGGGATAGGGGGATTTAGAGCGAAAATTCGTAATTGCTTCGAAAGCTACAATTTTCGACAGCGTTTTACGGATCATTTCTTTATTTTCTCCCGTTTAATCAAAGAATTCCGTCTCTGCCGTAGTAAAGCATTCTTTTTTCTTCCTCGCTGAGCTCGTCAATATCCTTCCCCTGCTTCATTGCCGTCCAGGCTCTGTTCGGCACCGGAGGATTGATGGCGGGAACGATTATTTCCGGAGTATTTATACCGGGGATCGAGCTGTTGCCGACGGGATATCTGTCGTCGCCGTCGGGATTTACGTTAACATAATTTTTATCCTTCATAACAAAAACCTACCTTTCTTCTGGCTGTCCTTATTTTCTCATGCGGACTTTGCCATTATGCAAGGTAGGTTTTGGTTTTTTTATCGTTTTCACGAGAATGTGAGGAAATAGACCTCGTTCTTTCCGACTCTGAGCGTTATGGTATCGTTACGCAGAGGAAGTCCGCGCTCCTCGGTGAAGAAGCCGCAGCCGCGGTCTCCGCCTCCGATAATTCCCTTTATGGTATAGGTCGAAAAGCTTTTGCCGCTGAGGACTATCTCAACGACACCGCTGTAATCCGCGGTTGAGAATACGCAAGCTCCCTTGCCGTCACCCAGAGCGGCGAGAGAGTATATCTCGGTGCGATAGTCCTCGGTGGACTCGACGACGTTACCGAGCGAGGATATCGCTCCAAAGGCGGTCATAACATGATAAGCGGCATAGAAATGCTTGTCGCGGCGCTCGTCGAGCGAATACAGAGCGTTCCACTCGGACGACGGGTCAAGGTGCGAATAGAACATCATATCGACGTTGCTCTTTTGGGCAATGATCATCGCTCTGGCAAGAGCGGAGGGATACTTACGCTCAAGATACGCGCCTTTGTCAGTGCCGAGGAGATTAAACTCCGAGATGACGCTCTGCGTCTTGCGGAGTCCGTACTGTCCGAGATATGACCTGGCATAATTCGCGTGCAGGCTTATCTCCTCCGGCGACTCGGCGTAGCATTTCCACGAGAAGAAGTCAAGAGGAGCAGGCTTCACCCTCGTTATATATTCGAGGAAGCCCTCCATAAAGCCGATATACGACTTCTGCTCGGGTGTGCCGTCGTAGTGGTTAAGGCTAAAGAAGCCGCCTGAGGAATACGCTCCTACCCTGAGCTTTGGGTACGCCTCCTTCAAATGACAGCTGACCGCGGCATAGAGCTCATAATACTCCTCGGGGGCGCCGTACCAACCGCTGTCCGTATCCACGTCGCACATTATCTCGACGTACTTGATATTATACTTGAATCCGTTAGCCCACCCCTTGTTGTAATGCGCTATTATCCTCTCGCATATTCTCGCGGTCTTTGCGCAATCGCGCGGAGGGCGTGTGTATTTTTTTACCTCGTATGGCTCGCGCGACTCACCGAGACGAAGGAAAATATCCGCGCCGCACTCCTTTACGGCTGCGAGATATCTGTCGGTCGGCGCGAAGTTATAGGATGCCTCAAAGCGCTCGTCAAGATCCGGATCCGGAAAGATACAGTGGATATCTAAAAATCTCGACGGGGCGTAGGGTGCCTCGATGCCGGAAACGCGCACGAGCTGGGGCGCCATTTCCTTATACTGCTCGGTAAAGTCACGGTCAAGATCTATGCCGAACCTCGGTCCGTTATTAAGGCAATTCACAGGCTTGAGTCTGCCCGTTTTTCTTGAAAAGTCAATACTGACAGTCCTTTTTATCACGGCGCGCTCCTTTCTTTATTTATTGCTTGTCGTGGGTCCACCCCTCGCCGTTTATTTCGTGCGCGCGGTGTACGGTCACAAAGGCGTTCTTGTCAATGCCGGAAACTATCTGAGTAAACGCGGGGTACTGACGCATCGGGAAGGTGACTATCACGAGCTTCTTGCCTTCTCCCGAATAACCGCCGACGGCGTCAACCATCGTGGTGGTACGCGCCATTTTATCAATAACGGCGCGGTTGATCTCCTCGTACTTATCCGAGACTACGTGCGCGATAAACGCCGAGGACTCGCCGAGGAACAGCTTGTCGATAGACATAGCGCAGATGAACGCTGAGATAATACCGAGAAGCGAGAGAAGAAGATTATCCACGGTGAAAATACCGATAAGTATGATCAGCGTGTCACAAACGAAGAAGGAAACAGAGCTCTTAAGCCCCTTGACGTACTTTGACAGCGTAAGCGCTATTACGTCAACGCCGCCCGTCGAGCCGCCGCCAAGGAAGGTGAAGGCACAGCCCGCACCGATGCACGCCCCGCCGAATACGGTAGCAATTATCAGCGCGATCGCCTGATACTCCCCCTCGTATACCGTTAGGTCGAGAAGGCTTGCGACAGGCGAATGATAAACTATATACTCGGAGATGAAAAGCGCGAGCGGATAGAACGCCGTGGATATAAGCGTCTTTGCGGCAAAGGACTTACCGAGAAGGAAAAATCCCAGCGCAAAGAGTATCCAGTTGACAACCGACGAGTAGACGTCGGGCCCGAGCTCGCCAAGGAAGGCAACACCCTCGAAGCACTTTGAAAGGATAATTCCTATACCGGATATACCGCCCGTAACCAAGTCAAACGGGAAGATGAACATTGCAATACCAAAAGCAAGGATGAACGTACCAAGGAGAATAAACGCGCCGTTCTTCGCGAATATGAGCCACTCTCTTTTATCCTTGGGTAAAATTTTATTCATAATCTCTCCTTTTCAAAAAAGCGTATCGTGTCGGTATTTAGCGAAAAATGATTAAAATGCAAATTATAGTTAGCTAAAATCAGTCAAGCTCGATAATTTCATTATAGAGGTCTGAGTATCTTCCGCCAAGCTTCAAAAGCTCGTCGTGATCGCCCCTCTCTACTATTCTTCCCTTTTCGAGCACCATTATTGCATTGGATGTTCTGACGGTCGAGAGTCTGTGGGCAATAACGAAGGTCGTCTTATTCTCCATTATCCTATCCATGCCCTCGTCAATGTGCTTCTCGGTTCTTGTATCGACCGAGCTTGTCGCTTCATCGAGAATAAGTATCGGCGCGTTGCTTATCGCCGCCCTGGCGATGTTGAGCAGCTGGCGCTGCCCCTGAGAGAGATTTGCGCCGTCGTTCTCAAGCACCGTGTCGTAGCCGTGCTCCAGATTGATGATGAACGAATGAGCCGATGCGATCTTTGCCGCCTCAACTACATCCTCGTCGGTAGCGTCAAGCCTGCCGTAACGGATATTCTCGCGCACCGTACCGGTAAAGAGGTGAGTATCCTGAAGCACCATCGCAACGTTGCGTCTGAGTGTCGCTCTGTCTATCTTTTCTATCGGAATACCGTCAACTGTGATCGTGCCCTCGTTTATATCGTAGAATCTCGAGAGAAGATTTGTTACGGTGGTCTTACCCGCTCCGGTCGAGCCTACGAAGGCGATCTTCTGACCGGGCTTTGCGTACAGCGATATATTATGCAAAACGGTGGTGTCGGGTGTGTAACCGAAGGATACGTTATCGAGAACGATATGCCCCTTGATATTTTCGGGAGACAGCTCATCGGGCGAGGACTCCTCGGACCTTTCGTCAAGGACCTCAAAGACTCTCTCAGCGCCCGCAAGAGCTGAGAAGATGACGTTCATCTGCATGGAGATCTCGTTGATAGGTCTGTTAAAGGATCTTGTGAAGTTAAGAGATATCGCAAGTCCGCCGTAGTCAAATCCGCGGAGCGCGACGAGCAGACCGCCGACGCAAGCAACAATGCCGTAGGAGACGTTGCAGAGCTGGTGAGTGACTGGACCCATAATGCCCGATCGGAACTGCGCCTTTATCTGAGCCTCCACGAGCTCCCCGTTAAGAAAATCGAACTCGTCCATGGCGACCGCCTCGTGATTAAAGACCTTCACGACCTTCTGTCCGGAAATAATCTCCTCGGAAAATCCGTTGAGCATACCGAGATTTTTCTGTTGCTCCTTATAGGCGTTTCTGCCTTTTTTCATTATCAATCTGCTAACATAAGTTAGCACGGGAGTCATTATCAGAGTTATAAGACCGAGTATCCAGTTCGTATAGACCATAAGCACGACCGTGCCTATAATGGTTATCGCGCCGGATATGATCTGTATAAGAGTGGTGTTGAGCATCTCACCGACGGTATCCACGTCGTTGGTAAAGCGGCTCATAATATCACCCGCTCTGTGCGTATCAAAATACTTGATCGGGAGGCTCTCTATCTTGCGGTAAAGGTCGCTCCTCATACGCTTTAGCGATTTTTGCGAGACGGCAAGCATGAGCCTCTGCTGCAGCCACTGGCTGAGTATCGATACAGCGTACACGAGAGCCATAAGCGCAATGCCGACGGCAAGCGCGCCCATTCTCTCACCGGGTGTCCTGCCCTCCTCGGTGAGAAGATTCAGCACCGGTCTTAACATGTAAGAGGACGCGAGAGACGCCGCCGTGAAGATCAGCGCCGCAACCAGCGCGCCGATGAGCAGCTTTCTCTCGTGGGAGAGGTAGGCAAGTAGTCTGGCGAGCGTTTTAAATGCGTTCTTCGGTTTTCCGCCGCCGCGCATCATACCGCCGGGTCCTCGCCTGCCCATTACGTTCATTTCCTTTTTCGCGCCGTCTGCCGCCCCTGAATATTTAGCGGCGAATCTTTCGCGTCTGTCAAGTGTCTTCATTACGCTTCCACCTCCTCATCCCTCTGAGAAAGGTAGATCTCGCGGTATTCCTCGCAGCCCTTCATAAGCTCGGCGTGCGAGCCGACGCCTACTATCCTGCCGCAATCGAGCACGACTATCTTGTCGGCATCCATGACCGACTGTATCCTCTGCGCTATGATAAGCTTCGTCACACCGTCAAGCTCGGTGCGGAAGGCGTGGCGTATAGACGCATCGGTGGCAGTATCCACGGCGCTCGTCGAGTCGTCGAGAATTATTATCGCGGGGCTCTTGAGGAGTGCGCGCGCGATACAAAGCCTCTGCTTCTGTCCGCCCGAGAGGCGCGAGCCCTCTCTGCCTATCTCGGTATCGTAGCCGTCCTCAAATGAGGATGTGAAGCCGTGCGCCTGAGCTATCTTGCAGACCCTCTCGAGCTCTCCGTCGGTGGCGTTCTCATTGCCCCACCTGAGATTCTCGGCAACAGTGCCCGCAAACAGCGTATTCTTCTGCAATACGCAGGCAATGCCCTCTCTGAGATTGTAGAGCGAGTAATCCTTGACCGGCACGCCGTCTATAAGCACCTCGCCCTCGTCCGCGTCGTAAAGCCTTGGGATCAGAGAGACGAGAGTAGTCTTTCCCGAGCCGGTCGAGCCGATGATTCCCACCAGCTCTCCGCCGGATATTTTGAGATCGATATTGTCAAGCACCTTTTCGGCGTTGTTCTTGAAGTAGCGGAAGGATACGCCGCGGAACTCGATATCGCCTCGGGTAACGCGCCTTTCCTTTTCCTTTGCGCCGTCGTCATTCAGGTCGATCACAGCGTCCATAACCTCGGAGATACGTCTGTCGGACGCCGCCGCTCTCGTACCCTGAAGAATTATGCTGGCAAGGAAATTGAGCGCGGTAAGTATCTGAGTGAGATATGTAATAAAGGCGGTAAGCGTGCCTATGGTCATATCGCCGACCATGATCTGCCTGCCGGATATCCATACGACGAGCAAGGTCGTTACGTTGATGGCAACGGCAGAGACCGGCATCATAAAGAGCATGACCTTCAAAGCTGAGGTGCTCCTTTCCACAAGCTCGGCATTACGCTTTTCGAAGCGGTCTATCTCGTACTCCTCACGCACGAAGGACTTAATTACCCTCTGGTTAGTTACGGTCTCGCCGATATTGTTGTTAAGACCGTCGAGCGCCGCCTGCATCCTGATATATCTGGGACTTGCAGTTTTGATGATAAGGAATATGCCGAGAGCCATAAAGGGAATGATCGCGAAGATGACCCACGCAAGCTCCTTTTTGAGCGTGAAGGACATCACGAGAGCGCCGATAAGCATTATCGGGCTGCGGAACATGCCGCGCAGGAGCGTGCCGGTGAAGTTTTGGATCTGAGTGATATCGTTGGTGATCCTCGTAATAAGAGAACCGGTTGTAAAGTCGTCAATGTTAGAGAATGAATATGACTGTATTCTCTTAAAAACGTCGCGTCTTACGCCTGCCGCAAGTCTCGTTGAGCCTCTTATCGCGAAGTTCGCGCCGAGAAT
>CAYWPS010000056.1:0-11620 GCA_964460165.1 uncultured Ruminococcus sp.
AGAATTAACCGCCTCTGCCGACCAAAGCTAAGCGGTTAATTCTTTTAACTTATTAAGCTGGGGAGCAACCGTCATCGGCTCTCTCCGTTATTATTATATCACGACGATGCTGCTTTGTCAACTCCTTTTTTGAACTTTCTCGTCGGAGCGTTTTCTTTCGTCTACTGCACATCAATTTTTGCGTTTTGAGAGAAGGCGGTTGCATACCGCTATACGGATGCGACTCCTTGTTTTGCTCGGGCGCATCAGCAAAAACAGTTATCAACTGTTTTATGCTTCGCTTACCCGCCGCTTCGACCAAAAAACTGCGTTTTGGTGATATGCAACGCTACGCATTGATGATATGCACGGCTCCGCCGTGATTTAACGTGAGTCTCAAATCCCGTAAGCAAAACGAAAAAAGCTTGACAGGTGTTTCCGCCTTCTTATAAGCAAATCTCTCTTTAATATCTGTAATTATTTCCGTAATCGTCATTCCTGTAATTATCATAGCTTCCGTCACGGTCGCCGCCTTGCTTGCGCTTGCGTACACCCTTAACTATCATACAAATCGCAAGAATGATCAGAGCGACGGCTATGATCGCGGTAATGATCGTTCTTGCGGGAATGCTTCTGCCAAATACATCCTCCATATCCTCGACCACGACTACCATAGGAATTCCCGTTTCATCCGTAAAGCTCTGCAATGCCGAGTTTACTGTGGCTTCGGTCAGATCCATATCCGTCTTATTCGTCAGGTGCGATTCGACCTGAGTATGATTTTCCGAGCAAGAAAAGGAATCGATACCCTTATCTGCAATGCTGTTTTTCATTTGCTCAACGACCTGAGCAAGATTGGAATCCAACGAGTATTTATAAGAGCTTGTATTGACGGACGCGGAAATCGAACGTCCGAGCGCCGTTTGGTTGTTTCCGAACATCCGGTTGATATCCGTTGAAATATGATCGCCAACCCAAGCGATATAGTAATAATCGTAATATTCCTCGTCCGTGAGGAAAACGATCAGGATATTATCCTCGTAAGCGGTTGAATTTCCAAACTCTGCGGCATATTGCGCGTCCGCATAATCCTGAAACGTCTCTTCATTATAGGTGATAACGCCGCCTTGAGAGATCACGGAAAACGCATTTCCGACCGATGAGAACAGAAGAACCACCGATAGGAGAATCAGTATGACGGGCATAAGGATCATTCCCATAAGACTGCCTAAACAGCCTCCGCCACCGTAAAAGCCTCTCCTATAAAATCCTCGTCTATGATGATGCGGTCCTCCGAATCCGCCTCCGTGCGGTCCGCCGAAGCCACCGCCACCGCGTGGTCCGCCTCCAAATCCGCCGCCGCGAGATCCTCCACCGCCGCGTGCTCCTCCACCTGGTCCTGGCATAATTTATTCCTCCTATTTCCTTTAGTTATCTTTTTTCTTATAGCATTATAATTGCAAATACGACGAGAGCGACAGTTGCAAGCATCATCATAAACGGTCCGAAGCAACCGCCCCTTCCGTAATATCCTCGTCTTGGTCTTCTTGGCGGCGGGCCGCCAAAGCCACCGCCACCATGCGGGCCGCCAAATCCGCCGCCGCGCGGTCCACCTCCGAAGCCGCCGCCGTGCGGTCCGCCTCCGAAGCCGCCGCCGTGCGGGCCGCCTCCGCGGGAGCCTCCTCCGCCGTGTCCGCCACCTCCCGGTCCGGGCATAAAAACACCTCCTCTATATTTTCATAAATATATCGTATTGTAGCTTTAAGATTCCGAATCGTTTTGCTCGGCACGGTCAGCCGACGCTCTTCTTTGCAGCATCTCATCGGCTTTTTTCAATCTCGGTCTATTATAGCGTTGCATAATAACATACGGAATATTAAAAAGAAGAAACAGCGTTGACATTATCCAACCGCCTATCCCACGCCATATAAAAACGCAGCCAAATCCCAATATGCCCGCAAAAGCATGAGTAACCTCGGCAATGCAGGTTTCCTTGATCAGTACGGAAACCTTATCGGCGTTTTCAATTCTCTTTTTCGGGATAAGCCACGGGAACAGCTTGTTCAAGATGATGCTCGCGTCCGGTATTTTTGTCTTCCATTTCATTATCTTGAGTTTATTATATACAGTGCCGTCCTTCTCAAAAGAAAAACTGTTAAATGGAAATCTGTTCTCGAATATCAACCTTCTGGGGTATAATCGACCCAGTATAAAAATCAAGGCGCTAAGACTGATAATGTAAATAATCGTGTACAATAAACGCATTTAAATATAAACCTCTCACTTCTTCAGGTGTTTCTGTCTTCTTTCAGTTCCGGCTATGCTTATTAACATCTGTACCATAACTTATCCGTTTTGACAGCTGCTTCTTATGCGTAGACCACTTGACATGCGCCGATCAATATGATATACTGTCGACGATCGATGTTACATCTGTAAAGTCCCTAATGTCTGTGATTATATCATTATATTATTACGAAATCAAGCAAACGCTCTCGGGGCTTTACAAATCAAGCGCAATTTGTAACGTCTCAATTTACGGAGAAACAGGATGAACCACAACAAAGAACTGCCAAACGGCGAAATTTTACGGCTTTCCAACGAGGAGCTGAATAAGCTCACTAAGGAATGCTTGCAGGAAGCGCTCATCATTCTTATGGGGCAGATGCCCTTCGAGTCGATCACGATCACGAGGTTGGTCGAGAAGGCGGGTGTTTCGAGGCAGGCATTCTATCGCAATTATTCCTCCAAGGAGGATATTTTAAATCAGATGACGAAGGAAATGATCGAAAAGCTGCACAAAGCCTTCAAAGATCCTCAAAGCGCAAAAGACCCTTACTCGCTTTTTTTGAGAGCCTTCGGTTTAATAAAAGACAGTGCGAGAATATGCGTTCTTTGCATAAAAGCGAATGTGTTTCAAAAATTTATGACTGATTATTATCCGACGATAAATTCAATAACTCCCGCTGTGACAAGATACCAATTTACGGCAAGCCTGAACAGCTTTTTAAGCGTTTCAATAAACTGGCTGCTCAATGGAATGGAAGAGCCCGTCGAATATATGGCGGAGCTGTGTATGAAGCTTATAAACACACAGCCTATCGCGGAATGACCGGTAAGGATATCCGCCGTGCTTATGGACCGGGCAAACAGATTTAGTATACCATTATCAAAGCTTATTTACGCTTTATAACAGTCTAAATGCGCTTTTATCAAACTCCAGCAGCCCCTCATCACGCATTTTACACAGCTCATTTGACATCGCGCTTCTGTCCACCGAAAGAAAATCCGCGAGCTGTTGGCGGTTAAACGGAATGATGAACGACGCGCTGTTATGCCTTTTTGCCTCTTGTGACAGATAGGATATCAGCTTCTCTCTCGTGGAGCGCTTGGATATATGTCCGAGCTTTTGCACGAGCATCCGATTCTTTTCGGCGACCGCAAAGAACAGATTTTGCACGACAGTAGAGTGAGATCCGCAAGCAGAGGAGCAGACGGTTATAATTCTTCGTACATCAAAAAAAATAACCGCGCTATCCTTTACGGCAATTACGTCATTCAGCAAAGCGCCGCTCTCCGGAGCGATGTAGGCTTCTCCAAACATCTCACCTGCGGCTATGCGGTTTACGATGGCGCGGTTACCCCAATAATCATCTTTTTGAATATGCAGCTCACCCTTGACCAATACCGTGATATGATCCGGATGCTCTCCTTGGCGAAATACGTAATCGCCTTTTTTGTATTCGCGCAATCTTGCGTCAAGGCAAGACAGCATTGCGGCGATCTCATCCTCCGATACACCTGCGAATAACTGTGTTTTTTTCAATATTGGAATATATTTCTTCACAAAGGATCTCTTTCTGTTGTAAAAACAACCGACTTGTTTTGCTGATCGTACTATAATGGTAACGTAAAATCAAGAGAGGAGCATAATGATGATACGAAAAATTATAAAAATCGATGAAGAAAAGTGTAACGGATGCGGCGCGTGCGCCGCTGCTTGCCATGAAGGCGCTATTGAAATGGTAAACGGCAAAGCCAAGCTCACACGCGAAGACTACTGCGACGGACTCGGTGACTGTCTGCCCGCGTGCCCCGTTGATGCGATTGCCTTTGAAGAACGGGAAGCGCCCGCTTATGATGAAGCGGCAGTTCTTGCGGCAAAGCGGAAAAAAACGTCGCCGCTGCCTTGCGGTTGTCCGGGAACGGCGTCCAAAGCGATCGGTCGCGATGCCTCCGCCAGACCCGCTTCCGCAACAGCCGTAGCAAGTCAGCTGTCCCAATGGCCCCTGCAGATCAAGCTCGTTCCGGTGAATGCGCCTTATTTCAACGGCGCCAATCTTCTGGTCGCGGCAGATTGTACGGCTTACGCATACGGAAATTTCCATAATGAGTTTATCCGTAATCACGTCACTTTAATCGGATGCCCAAAGCTTGACGATGGCGATTATTCCGAAAAGCTCACGGCGATCCTCGCAAACAACGGCATAAGGAGCGTGACCGTCGTTCGTATGGAAGTGCCTTGCTGCGGCGGAATTGAAAATGCAGTCAAGCGCGCTTTGATGGCAAGCGGAAAATTTATTCCTTGGAGAGTGGTCACGATTTCTACGGACGGTAGGATCTTAGATTAACGGAGGATATTTTAAAGACGCCAATTAAGCTCGGGATACAAATACGTTATAAGCCTTAACCCAATAAACCGAGAGGGATGACCAAAAAAACACACCTGCAGCGTTCCGAAGAAGCAGAACGCTGCAGGTTTTTTATCATTCAATGGCAGCAGAGCATCAGGCGTTGCTTATGAGCGCGTTAACCTATCTGCGTGATAACGAGATGTGCGGATACAGGTCGAGTTCCGCCGGCAAGGGGAGTAATGGTAAGTGCGGCGGCGTTACCCGAGGGATTGCGAACCGTCAGTATTGAATTGACCGAGGTGGTGGTTACCACAGCCATCCCGATAATCTGCGACGTTCCCGTAGCGCGACCTGCGACCGTATAAGCCAGATCCTGACCGTTCAAGGTAAGGATCAGCTGTCCCGCCTCGGTAACGCTGACTTGGAACAGGATCTGATAGGTTCCAATTGAGCCGAGATTGAAGGACGACGGACCGAGACGCATAATGTTCGTGTTTGCGGTCGGACCGTTCTGAGGGAAGCTGACATCAGTTCCGGGAGCAACGGTCGCCGAGTTATCAGGCGGCATCAATGCGTAAAAATCGGCATAACTCAACACGCCTCCGGGGAGTCCCTGCGGTCCTTGCGCGCCAGTATCACCTACGGGTCCTTGAGGACCTACCGGACCTTGCGGACCGACGGGGCCGGCAGCGCCTTGAGGTCCTTGCGGACCGGCAGGACCGGTATCACCCGCCGGACCTTGAGGACCCGCGGGACCTTGAGGGCCAATAGGACCGGTAGCACCTACGGGACCCTGAGGACCCGTGGGACCTATATCGCCCGACGGACCCTGCTGACCGATAGGACCCTGCGGACCGACGGGACCGACAGCGCCTTGAGGTCCTGCCGGACCCTGAGGACCGATTTCGCCCTGAAGACCCTGAGGACCGGGAAGTCCCTGAAGTCCTTGAGGACCCTGAGGACCAACAGGACCGATATCACCGACAGGACCTTGCGGACCAATCGGACCGGTGGCGCCTACGGGACCTTGGGGACCCTGCGCGCCCGTGTCACCCGCAGGGCCTTGAGGACCTACCGGACCTTGAGGACCGATAGGACCGACAGCGCCCGCCGGACCTTGCGGACCTGCCGGGCCTACATCACCTACCGGACCCTGAGGACCGACGGGGCCCTGAGGACCTTGCGCACCCGTGTTGCCCGTAGGACCCTGCGGTCCTGCGGGTCCTGTATCACCTTGGGGTCCTTGCGCGCCAATGGGTCCCTGCGGACCTTGCGCTCCTGCGGGCCCCTGCGGACCGGGGGATCCCGTGTCGCCGGTGGGACCCTGAGGACCAATTGGACCTCTTGGACCTATCGCGCCTTGAGGGCCGGCAACGCCTCGCGGACCGGCCGGACCTTGAGGACCGATCGGACCTCGCGGGCCTGCCGGTCCCTCGGGTCCCGGCGGGCAGACTACGCACGGATTTTTATCTTTATCGTGACAATCGTCGCGTTTATCGCAGCAATGCGAATGATTGTTACAATTGTTTTGGCAATAATTGCAACAACAATCGTTGGTACTTCGTGTAAACGAATTTTGTCTGGTCATAGAATTACCTCCTTTATAATTCTTGGTGAAGCACCATTACAGTATATGTTGTTTTTTGACGAATAGACACTGTATTGAAGCCTTTAACAACGAAGATACGGAACATCACGGGAAAGGCTCAGAACGCGTGGGCTGCTTAATTCAGGGCGGAAACCGACGTTCTCCGACCGAGAGGCGTATATACGTCGTAGTGAGGAAGCGGCGATAGAATAAAAAATGAGGAAACCGTAGGTTTTTAACCTTGATTTTCTCAAATTTTACATTTAACGTAAGAGAGGGACCGTGTTTTTGCACGATCCCCTCGTTTTTATCGGTTATGCCTGACTGCGACATCCCCTCAATAAAATTTTCCTTATCGGAACGCGATGCTGTTATTTCAAAATTGAAACAGCGTCGCCGATGGTCTTTTCGAAGGCTTCTCTGCCATATTTATCGACCTCAGCCTTATTTTTCTCACCGTGGGTAAGACAGCCAGCTCCTCCGATACATCCGCCGACACAAGCCATACCCTCAATGAAATTACCGTCGAGAACGCCCTTATTAAGCTTAAGAAGCGCCATGCGGCACGCCTCAATGCCATCGCACACCACGGGCTTGATCTCAAAGTCGATTCCCTGTTCCTTCATAGCCTGAGCCGCAGCATCGGTCAGACCGCCGCTTCTTGCAAATATACGTCCGAAGTAGGACGCATTGTCAAGCACGCCCTCCTCAAGCGAGGAAAGATCAAGATCGCGGCTGTCAAAGAGCGCCTGAAGCTCCTCAAAAGTCAACACGGTATCCACGTAAGGCTTGACAGACTCAAGCTGAGCCTCTGCCTTTTTGGCGGTACACGGACCGATAAATATTACCTTTGCGTTAGGGGTAGTCTTCTTTATGTACTTAGCGAGAGCTCCCATAGGAGACATATTGTGAGAGATATGCTCTACCACATTCGGGAAGTTCGCCTTGATATACCGAACAAAAGCAGGACAGCAGGAGCTGGTAAGAAGCCCCTTCTCGGAAAGCTCCTTCGCCTCCTCAAGCGCTACCATATCAGCGCCGAGAGCCGCCTCGATAACGTCGTGAAATCCGAGCTTTTTGAGACCCGTTACTACCTGTCCGAGCTTAGCGTACGAGAACTGGCTCGATATAGACGGAGCAACGATCGCGTAAACCTTGTAGCTGCCGCCCTTGGTTATACGCTCGCTCTTTTTCAGAATATCGATAGCGTTTACCATAAAGGACTTATCCATGATTGCTCCGAAGGGACACTGATAAACGCACGCGCCGCACTGTATGCACTTGGAATTATCAATAGCGGCTGCCTTATGCTCGTTCATAGATATAGCCTTCACCTTGCAAGCGTTCTGACAAGGACGCTTGCGTCCTACGATGGCGGTAAAGGGACATACCTTAGCACACGCACCGCATTCCTTACACTTAGACTTATCAATATGAGCGACGTGATTGTGATCAAAGCTGATAGCACCGAACTTGCAAACGTCCTCGCAACGATTCGCAAGGCATCCGCGGCATGCGTTAGTAACCTCGTAGCCGCCGACGGGACACTCATCGCAGGCGATCTCGATAACCTCTATAACGTTAGGGTTATTCTTATCACCGCCCATTGCTATCTTGACTCTCTCTCCGAGTATCGCTCTTTCCTTATAGACGCAGCATCTGGTGGTGGGCTCATTGCCGGGAGCAATCATCTTGGGAACGTCCATAATATTCTCGAGAAGCCTATCTTCCCACGCAAGACGTGCTACTTCACGCAACACCTTATACTTCAAATGTTGCACTTTTGTGTCAAATTTGCGCATAATGCTTTACATCTCCTTAAAAATAACTCACCTTAATGTGTTTTCCCATCTTTTTGAGACAGCTCGAAAGCTCCTCAACAAGATTCATTTTTATATTGAAATTGATAGGAAGATCGGGGTTCTGATGAGCCGGATTCACCGCTCTGCCTACATAAAAATTAATATCCGTTGCTTCTTCAAACAAGAGCCGGCTGATCAAGGATGCGCCATCCTTCCTGAAGTTCCACTCCTCATAAAGACAGTTATCTCCAAGATAATCCTTCGCATACTGAATAACCTTGTTCATAGTGATAACGCCCTCGGTCACAAGATCAACGCCTTCTATATAGGCGATGGGAGGAACGTCGCTGCGCTCAAAATTCAAGCTTGCCTTGACAGGCTTGCCAAGATATTTTGCCGCGATGGATGAGGTCGTGCCTCCGCAGACGATATGCTTACCCTCCTTAGAGAAGAAAAGCGACATCATACGGTTTGCATCATCACGGTTAGACGGCGGACCAAAGAGAATATTCATCGGCTCACGCTTACGCACCTTGACGACACAAGCGGTCGTATCGTCTCCGGGCTTGTTTCCGTAGAGCTTATCGCACTCGTCAACCAGCATGGTGGAAAGATTTTTCGCCGTATATCCGCCCGCAACAAGAGCCTGCATATAGTCGGCAATATCCTCACGCTTCCATCCGAAGTTGTACCTGCCGCCCATTCCGGCATGCGGGCATCCGTCGCTCATAGCAATAAAAACATCATCCTCCATCAGCTTGATTGTAGATTTGTATATTTTTTTGCCGCCGATGTTGATCTCTGTCCTCGGATAATCGTACTGCGCATAATTTCTTATCATTATCACGTGTGGATTGTCGTACTGAATTATCTCGGCTATCTCGTTATTAAAAAGATGAATGATGGTAAAGGTGGAGTATGCAACCCCGCGCACCGAGCACACGGGCAGAGTTGCAGCTATGGTGGACACGCATTCCTCAATAGGAAGCCCCGCCGCCATCATAGTAGAGATTATCTTGGAGGTGAGTGTGGAGAGGATGCTCGCCTTAACTCCCGAGCCAAGACCGTCCGCCAGCACGATGACGGTAGAGTTTTCATTCTCCTCTACGACATCTACGTGGTCGCCGCAAAGCTCTTCGCCGAAGTGATTGATGCTTTTATATCCGATATCCGCACATAAATCATTCATCGCCGATAGACTCCTTCAGCTTTGTCAGCGCGATCTTTGTCTCCGCCGCGGTTTCGCCAAGCAGAGATGCGATCTCCTGAACTATTCTCATCTGCTTTTCAACCACGGTGTCGGCAACCTCGACCGTCTGCTTGTTGATCTTAGCCTTCTTTTCCCTATCCTCTTCCTCATCGGTTATATCTCGCATAATGCCGATGAGCATACGGGAGTCGGAATCGTAGACAACCGTTTGCCTGATGTACTTTTTATATTCCGCAAGATACGTGCGCTGATCGCGAACCGTTCTTCCCGTGCTCTTGACCTGCATAAACACGGTAGGATCGAGGATACGGACCACGGGCTCGCCAAGAACGTCGTTCGCGGATCTTATATTCATAATTCTGCGCGCCGCGGCGTTTATCTGCTGAACCTCAAGATTTTCATTCAGCGCGATAAGTCCGTTAGGAGTATTCTTCACTATCGTATCCGAGAAGCTTTCCGCCTTATCCTTAAGGAACGGCAAGCACATGGAGCTCTCCGCCTTTCCCTGACAGATAGCAATAGCTTTATCGCGACACGTGTTATATCCGCAGCTTCCGCAGTTGAGCTCGTCGGAGGGCTTGAACTTACCCATCTGACGAAGCACGCTCATTATTTCCATTTCAGACGGAGTGGCAAGCTTATGCTCAATATATGTAAACTGCTTCCTGATATCAGAGGATGAAGGCTGGTCTACGACGAAGTCCTTATCCCCGGCGTAACCGGCAACAGCCATATAGTCTCCAACGGTAGACATTCTTCTGTTCTCCATTACGGGACCGCCGATGCAAGAGCCGATACAAGCAGACATCTCAATAAAGCACTTATGTACCTTTCCGTTCTCTATATCGCGCAACGCATCCATGCAGTTCTCTACACCGTCAAGCGCGATATAGGTATATCCCGAGATATTCTCTGCCATCGTTTTAAGCACGCCCCCCGTCGTCGGGAAGAATCTCGCCTTACTCTCCTCGAGGGAATCAACGTTCTGAGAAAGAGTAATCCCCTCTTCCTTAAGCATGACGGAGAGCTCCTCGAAGGTGAGCACTGCATCCACGATGCCATCGTAATGCTCCGCCTCATCCTTCTTTGCTACGCAGGGTCCGATAAATACGGTTTTAGCGAATGGGATCCTCTTTTTTATGTCAAGACAGTGAGCCTGCATAGGCGATATAACGTCAGCAAGAAACTCAATCGCCCTTGGAAACTTCTTCTGGATAAGAAGATTGATCGAGTGGCAGCAGGAGGTAATAATAATATCTCTATCATCCTCGCGGAGCATACGCTCGTACTCATTCTTAACGATAGTAGCTCCGATAGCAGTCTCCTCCACATCGGCGAAGCCAAGCTTTTTGAGCGCCTCTCTCATAGACTCGATACCCACACCGTAGTTGGCAATGAACGAGGGCGCAAGGCTGACGACAACGGGATCGCCCGTCTGCAAAAGCACTCTTACCTTTTCCGTACCGTCAGCGATCTCCTTGGCGTTCTGAGGACACTGCCATACGCAATTTCCGCAAAGGATACACTCGTTGGATATAATATGAGCCTGGTTGCCGGAAAAGCGTATAGCCTTTACCGGACATTTTCTTACGCATCTGAAGCAGGACTTACAGTTAGTTTTTTTAAGTGTAAGACAATTCATCTCAGAGTCACTCCTCTTCGTTTAGATAGCGTCCAAAATATGCGACTTAAAGAATTCCTTGAAATTCTCACGCGTTATTCCGACGTGAATGTCATCATTGACCTGCACGGTCACACCTACTCTGTTACATTTGCCAATACAGAAGCTGCCCGTGAGAACTACGTCGTCCTCTATGTGATGCTCCTCTATAGCAGCCTGGAGTAATTCTACAATATCTTGTGATCCTTTAAGATGGCAGGAAGATCCGACACACACCTGTACGATAAGCATATTACTTCACCTTTGCGAGAACTTCCTTGGCGAAGAAGTCTGCCGCGCTCTCGGGTGTTACCGAGTGGAAGTCATCGTTAACCGTTACGCATACACCCTTCTGGCACTTACCCATACAGAAGGTTCCGCCGAGCTCCACCTTATCGCCGAGATCGTTTTCCGCGATAAGATACTGAAGCTGCTCTACTACCTGACGAGAACCCTTAATGTGGCATGACGAACCGATACAAACTGTAATTTTAAGCATTTGTCTATCTCCGTTTCTTTTAAATTCTAATTCCGCCACATTGCCTGCGGCGGTCATTTTTGTATTATTTGCTAACTGTTGTTTATATTTTGCGATAGAAGCGTCGTTCTTCGACCCGAAGCAATAGTTACCTATTGCAAGCCTTGGTCAAAAAAACAACGTGCTATGTCCAACCGAGCGAGTAGATTTTGCGATAGAAGCGTCGTTCTTCGACCCGAAGCAATAGTTACCTATTGCGAGCCTTGGTC
>CAYWPS010000057.1:0-11580 GCA_964460165.1 uncultured Ruminococcus sp.
GGTGGAAATAAATCAAGCCAACGGAAATTCCCGTCTTTCCGGATACGAGATAATCCGTTCGTCCGTATACTCCGCGTACGCGGCGGATCCGCTTATAGACGAGCTTCTCCTTAAGTATAAGGATGAGATAAGCAGCGCTTACGAGGTCCTCGGATACAACGCGAAGGAGCGCAGCGACGCTGCCGTCGAGCAGCTCGTCGCGGATCTGTACTATCAGTTCGGAGTTGAAAAATGGGCAGATGAATACGATATCTTCCTTGGCGGCGGATTCGTACAGACGAGGAATCCTTACGACCTCGCTGCCGGTGACGTCACCTATTCGGACGTCTACTCGCTCCTGCCGTTTGATAACGCTCTCGTCCTTTGCTCCGTCAAGGGCAGCGACCTCAAGACCTTTGTTAACAAGGGGCTTTCGACGTCTTACAACAAGACCTATTACATCTCTTACGGCAATAATAACGTAAATAACATCGACAGCAATAAGACGTATTACATCGTCGTAGACGCCTATACGTCAACTTATCCTTACAATTACCTCACTGAAGTTGCCAGAGATGACACGGGCACGTATGCGCGCGATCTCGTCGCGGAGTATATAAGAGAGGGCGGCTGGGCATAGGCTCGGAGGCGCCGCAAATTATTAACCTTTGTGAAAAAGTATTAACAATTATTAAATACTGTTTACAAAAACTATTGATTTTTATATAATGGGTTTGCTTTGAGTTACAAAATTCGAGGCAAACCCTTATTTTTTATTCAATTCTCGGCGCATACGACTTAAATAAATACACATCGGAGGAATTTATCTTGACGGCTGTTTACTATCTTGCGGCGTTGCTCGCCGCAGGCGGAGTGTTCGCTGCTCTCTACTTTTTGAGAGACAAGACTCTGTTTAAACTTAGCGTAAGAAAGCTTGCGGCGCTCGTCTTTGCCGCGGTCTTCATTGTACGTTACCTTGGCGGAGTCATTGCTCTGCGCTATACCGTAGGTCTTAACATCACCTCACCGTTTGGTCCGCAGGGATCGGTCCTGACCTTCTTCTCGGCGATCCTTATATGGCTTATTTTTACGGTGAACGTGGCTGTTATGCTCTACGTGTTCTTCGAGGAGCATTTACCTCGCGTAACTCCCATAGTCCGTTATATCTCGCCCGCGGTCTACGCGGTGTCCGTAGCGGTGCTCCCCATGCTCAACAGAGCGATGGACGGCAGCCTTGCCGATGGCTTCCACTGGCGCAATCTCGTGTTTGCCATTGAGCTCGGCATCGGTCTCGGACTCTCCGCCGTCCACCTTCTTGACGGCGTGAAGATAAAGCAGACGGCGAAGCAGTGGCTCGTCTCGGCGGGTCTCTTTCTTGGCATGCTGCTTATGTCCTTACCCGTCTGGCTTCCGCAGTGCGTGTTCGGCTACGGCGACCAGTCGATAAAGATCGACGACTTCACCTCCTATCACCGTCTCGCCCTTTACGGCTCCGTCGTTTTTGCTATCGCGGTACACCTGCTGTTTTCAAGATGCACCTATGAGCAGAAGAGATCGGCACTGATCTACATCAGCGTGGCGACGATGATCTCCTTCTCCTTCAAGTACGATTTCTCCACCTTCCTTCACATTGCTGACTGGCCCCTGCACCTTTGCAACACGGCTATGTATATAGTCCCTCTTGTTCTCATCTTCAAGATGGATAAGCTGTACTACTTCACCATCTTCATCAACGTGCTCGGCGCGTTCTTGGCGATGATAATGCCGAACACCGACGGCGCGTATTGGCTCGCAACGAGGACCATTGAGTTCTGGTCGAATCACTATATGGCGCTCACCCTTCCGATACTTATAATGTCTCTCGGCATCTTCCAAAGACCTAAGATGAAGCAGTTTGTCTACTCCCTGATAGCCTTCTTTGCTTACTACGTCTTCGTCCTTATTGCCAACGCGGTGCTCACCGGTATGGGCAATGAGACCGACTTCTTCTTCATCAACTCTGATTTCGTGGCGTCGAAGCTCGGAGATTGGGCAAAGGATCTTCGTAAGATCACGTTCGATCTGAATACGGTCCTCAAGATCAAGGATTACAAGTTTATACTGTATCCGGTATATCAGCTTCTTTATTTCGTAGTATATATCGTATTATCATTCGCCATGTGGTTCTTATACGAGCAGGTATTCGAGATCACAGACACCTATGCAATCATTATGGAAAGGAACCGCAAGATCAAGGCTGACAGACTCGCTCTCGAGGTACATCTTGCAGGTAGAAGTATGCAAGAACCTATGAATCCGCAGAACGAGGGCAAGCTTATCCTTCGTCATTTCTCAAAGAGATATTCCACCAGCGACGTTTACGCTGTTTACGACGCCAACCTCGAGATCGAGGGCGGTCAGATATTCGGCTTCCTCGGACCTAACGGCGCGGGCAAGTCAACAATTATCAAATCCATAGTAGGTATTCAGACCATCACCTCGGGTGAGATCGAGGTCTCGGGCTACGACGTGGATAAGCAGGCGGTCGGCGCTAAGATGCAGATCGGCTTCGTTCCCGACCACTACGCCCTCTACGAGAACCTCACGGGCAGGGAATACCTCAACTACATCGCCGACCTCTACAACGTATCTAAGGATGAGCGTGACGAGCGTATCAACGACTACGTGGCGCGCTTCCGTCTTGAGGGCGCGATAGACAACCCGATGAAGACCTACTCCCACGGTATGAAGCAGAAGATCACTATTATGTCCGCCCTCGTGCACAACCCTAAGATCTGGATCCTCGACGAGCCTCTTACAGGTCTTGACCCCGAGTCCATCTTCCAGGTCAAGGAGTGTATGAAGGAGCACGCCTCCCGCGGCAACATCGTCTTCTTCTCCAGCCATATCATCGACGTCGTGGAGAACATCTGCGACAGGATCGCTATTATCCGCAAGGGTCAGATCCTCACCAGCAAGTCCATTGCCGAGATCAAGGCGTCGGGCGTTCCCCTTGAGACCTTCTATATGAATACCATCGACGGTAATACACAGTCCCCCGTAACCGTTAAGGAAGCGGCAGAGAGAGAAAGACTTGCCAAGGGAGTGACTGTATGACGAAAATAAAAAATAAGGGAGGCTTCCTTCAGACCTTCCTTGAGAGCTGGCGGGCGCTCGCGACGCTCGTTAAGATGCAGCTCAAGGAGAAGATGGATATGAGCTACCTGCGCTCGACGCGAAAGCTCATCTTCAAGCTGGTCTGGCTGCTTATCGAATTCGCGGCGATAACCGCCGTGCTTTACCTCGTGTTCAATTACGTAAAGCTTCTCGGTCTGTTCTCGCTCGTGCGTGATATACCCGTCTCGGTAATATCCATCGTGTTCGGCGTAATGCTTCTGTTCTCGGTTATCACCGATACCGTGGGACTTATGAAGTCGCTGTATTTCTCCAAGGACAATACGGTCCTTCTCACCTTCCCCGCGACCCCCTCGCTCATCTTCTTCTCTAAGCTCGTTACCTACTTCGTCTACGAGATACGTAAGAGCTTTATGTTCACCGTTCCGATGTTCATCGCGTTCGGCATAGTCAAGGGCTATAACCCCTATTATTACCCCTGGCTGCTTCTGATGTTCGTCCTGATATCCACCGTTCCGGTGCTTATCTCGGCTATCCTCTCCATCCCCGCGATGTTCATCTACGTATTCTTGAATCGTGTCAAGGTGCTTCAGTACGTGCTCTACACGCTCGCGGCGGTATGCGGTATCGCGGGACTCTGGATGCTTCTCGGTCTTATACCCAAGGAGATAAACTTTATCGAGTCCTGGGGCGAGACCTATTGGCAGATACAGGGCTTCTTAAGATCATATACCGAGATCTTTGCCCCCATCTATAAGTTCACCGAGCTTATAGTAGGAAAGACGATGGGACTTACCAACGTTATCTTCCACTCCGAGACCTTAAAGAGCCTACTTACAGTTATTGCGATCGACCTCGGCGCGCTCGCTCTTTGCTTCGTGTTCTCCAAGCCCTTGTTCTGCCGCATGGCGGCGACTCCCTTTGAGTTCAAGAAGAAAAACGCGATCAAGGAAAAGAAAAATAAAAAGCGCTCTCCCTTCCTCTCCGCTCTTAAGAAGGAATGGACGGCGGGCGTCAGGTCTAATTACTTCATAAAGCTTGCCGGCATACTCGTCGTAATTATGCCGATGGCAATATACCTTCTTTCCAAAATTTACGCGTCGATGAAGCTCAGACATATAGGCAATCAGATGACCGTGGCATTCACGGTTATGATAATGCTGCTCATCCTTCTTATGACCAACATTGATATCGCCTCGGTATACAGCCGCGACGGAGCGAGCTCCTATCTTAACAAGGTACAGCCCGCGCCCTACGCGCTGCTCCTGTTCTCCAAGCTGTTCTTCCCGATGGTGATAGCCCTCGTGGGCACCGTGTTCACGACCTTTATCTTCTCCGGCTTTACCAGCCTGCAGAAGTCTGATGCGCTCCTTGTCGGAGTCTCGGTCTATGCGGTATATCTGTTCCATCTGTTCTCGGCTGCCGAGAGCGATATTATGAATCCGCAGTACAAGAAGTACGCGACCTTCAACGATCAGGCGGGCAATCCCAATGAGTCGATGTCGGCGATCCTCGCGGTTCTCGTGTCGGCGCTCGTGTTTATTGCCGCGCTTCTTCTGTCCTCAAAGTCTACGGCGGGCGTTTGGCCCAAGATAGCGGCAGTTACGGTAGCTCTCGCGGCGTTCAAGGTCATTACCTACCTTTCCAAGATCAAGGCGTTCTATAAGGAGAAGCAATAATGAAAAAGACGATAGTAATTATAATTCTCGCTGTATACATCGCCTCGATCGCGGTAGTCAACTTCTTCGGTCTTGAGATCAAGATGTTTGACAGCATTACCTACGTTACGAGCATCCAGTGCGATACCGTTCTTTTCCACGGAGATAATTCCAAGGAGCTGACACCCTCGCAGTATGTGGGTAAGGACGGAAACACTCCGCTCTTTATCTTTGATTTTATACCGGCAGATCTCGAAAATCCTTATACTACCGATATAGAAAGCGTAACGAAAAACCCCAATATCATTCAGCTTAACTATGAGGTAATGCCTCACCTTGCGGATGAGTCGGGTGTTAAGTTTGAGTACGACGAGGCTGCCGGGGTTGCGGTATTCCATGACCTTTCCACCAGCTTTGTATTTATTCAGCCCAATAAATTGTTTACCATAACCGTAAGAGCAACTGACGGCTCTAACGTAAGCACCCAGATATGTATTATGGGGCGTCTTGTTGAATAAGTTTGCCAATTTTTATTAATATAAGGAGACTTTCTGAAAATGAAAACACTTAGAACTTTTGCAAAGATTATTTCCGTAGCTTTAGTATTGAGTCTCGTATTTGCATTTGCGGCGTGTGATTTCTTCGATTTCTTCGGCGGCTCACTAAAGCTCGAATCCTTCATCGTTGACCGTTCCTCGGTTAAGACGGTTTACTACATCGGTGAAGAAATTGACTTCACGGGCATCAGAGCTACCGTTAAGTATTCTGACTCTGACCTTAATGCCGAGTATACCTTTGACGATCTAACCATCACCTACGATGAGGATATCACCGCTACCGTAGGTCAGAAGGACGTAAAGGTATCCTTCCAGGATCCTCATCTTGACGTTGAGCAGTCTACTACTGTTCAGATCACAGTTAAGGAAGATCCCAGTGCACCTAAGCACGACTCTTACGTTAACGACGCTACCGGTATGAAGACCACCTACTTTGTAGGTGAAACGATAGACTTCACCGGCATCAAGATCGTTGAGAAGTTCACTAACGGCGGCGCAGACGTCGAGATGACCGACCTCTCTCTTGTGACTTATGAATATGATACTGATATCACCGCTACCGCGGGCACTAAGAGCGTTGTTGTAAAGTATAACGGTGAGAGCGCGGGTGTTATTACCATCACGGTTAATAAGCCTGCTATCACAAGTCTTGAGCTTGACACCACCGGTGTTACGCTTGAGTACCTTGTAGGCGATACAGTATCCTTCTCCGGTCTTAAGGCAAACGTAACCTACGAGAACGGTGATGATGCGGTTATTACCGATTTCACATTCGTTACCGATCTCGCTACTCTTACCGAGGAGTACGGAACTAAGGCCGTTACAGTTAAGATAGACGATGCAGTTTCCGGCACTACCGTAAACCGGAGCTTTGAGATTAAGGTTGACGGTATAGTTGATTATACCCTTGATAGCAGCGATATGAATCTTTCTTATCTTGAGGGTGAGAGCGTTTCCTTCGCGGGCATCAAGGTTGACGCCGTATATTACTACGGCAAGACCGAGGCAGTAGCCTTTGAGGACCTGACCTTCGTTCACGATGCTGATCTTACCGCTACCGTAGGTAACAAGCAGGTTACCGTTAAGGTTGGCGATGAAGAGGTTGGCAGCTTCATTATCGCGGTAGGTGACATTCCCACCGCAAAAGCAAATGAAGAGAACGTCAAGCTTTCTTACAGAGTAGGCGAGACCGTGTCTCTTGAGGGGCTCACCGTCACTCTTACCTTTACCGACGGTAATCCCGAGCAGAACATCGGGCTTGCGGACCTTATAGTTGAGACCGCGCTTAACGGTCTTACTGACAGCAGCGGTACTAAAACGGTAACGGTTAAGTACCGTTTCGATGAATACTATGTTTATGCAAATCTTACCATTACCGTTTACGGCATTGATCATTACAGAGTAGATAGCTCTGAGATGGGTAAGAAGGAATACATCGTAGGCGATACTATCGATTATACGGGAGTTAAGGTCTATGCTGTTTACAATGACGGCGGTGCGGACGTGCTTATTGACTCGTCGAGGATCAGCTATTCCGTAAACGGTATGCTTGAAACTGTCGGTACTGTTGAATCCGGTGTGCTTGTTGACGGCAAGAGCGCTCAGATAAACATCAGCGTTGACGTAAAAGCAAACACTATTGATACTGTAGCAGTTGGCGGCAATTATACGACCGTTTATAAGGTTGGCGATACTGTAGATCTCAGCGGACTTACCGTGACACTCACATATCTTAACGGTGACGTTGTAGTGCTTACTTACGCCGATCTTGAGATAGCTGATGTTGATACCTCTTCAGTGGCAACAGGAAAGGAAGTTGTTATCAACTTCAAGGATGCTAAGAATGGTAACGTAGCCGGTACGGTATCTATCACGGTTGATATTATCCGCGATAAGGATACGATCGCCGGGTTTGAAAAGGATGCTAATATCACAGCATTTGAAAGTGATAACACGAGCGCTGGCACGCTCGAGTACGGAACTGCCGGCTTCTCCGGTCAGTTTGTAAACGGCGTATCCCTCTACGTTATCGGCGATGATAACCTCTTCAAGTTTGCTCCCTCTTGCTCCATTCTTGACAAAACCTACACAGTTACGACTCTTGAGAACTTCTATTCAGTAGTTGATATCTACGTACACGATGGCAGCAGCTACGTTACTCTCGATAAGACCTCTGCTGACTCTGTAAATTATACTTATACACTTAACGGCGAAACTATTGTAACTGTAAATACCTACGAAGGCTCTTATCAGTTTACAAAGCCTCTTGACAGAGTTAAGATTTCTGTAATGCCTTCCACAGAGTACTACGAATTTGATAATGTTAACCCCGTGGTTCTCGAGGCAAGAGTTATCGACGCGTACAACGTTTACACCGCTGACGAGCTTTCGGTTATAGATAACTATTCGGGAACAAGATGGGGACGCGATACCGAAGATAATCCCGAGTGGGCAAGTGTAAACTGGACTACCTTTAAGGATGAGAGGGGTCTTGCCGGTATTGATCCCGCGGGCGTGGTCCTTCACAATGATATCAAGCTTACCTACAAGAACGTTCCCTCCAGCTTCTTCTACAAGTATGAAGGCGAGATAATTTATAAGAACGCAAACGGCGACGTTGATTCCGAGGGAAATACTATTACCAAGAACTTTGACGGTTATTATCTCAAGGACGAGACCGTGCTTTATTACCGCAGCGGATCCTCCGATTTCGTTATCGAGGGTAACTTCTTCCAGATAGATGCCGATGGATTCCCGATCATCGCATCTCCTTCTATATTCGGTACAGATTCGGGCAAGGATTACGGCAGCGATTACTCCAATTCCGCTCTGTTCTTATTCCAGACGATCGATACGAACTGGGTTTCCTCGACGGATGAGAGCATTGACACTGCTGAAGAGATTTCGCACGTAACCATTCAGAACCTCGCTATCAGAGGTAACGCCGGCAGAGACGGTTGGGTTATCACGCAGGCGGGCAATAACATAGGCGCTGAAGGCGAGCTTGTAACCGCGGGCGGTCTTATCATGCTTAAGTCGGCTAGACATGCTAACGTTACTCTTGATAATGTTGTCAACAACTGCTTCTTCATCTCTTACTTCCCGGATACTCAGGGTAACCTTACTGTTAAAAACTCCAAGTGCTACGACTCCTACCAGAACGCGGCGTTCGTATGGGCTGACAGTACGCTTACTATTGACGACTCTTATATCAACGGTACGGGCGGTCCCATCGTCATCGCGCAGAGCGTTGATCCCAAGGATAACAACGTTTATTACGACCCGGTAGTCAATATTACGGATACCAAGATGGAGACGCATACCTCGGGTGAGGAGATTTGGTTCCAGGCGGTAGGCGCAACCGAAGCTGTTGTTCCCGGTATAAAGGCGCTTGGCAGCGGGCTTAACACCCTTGTTACTACTGCTACCCAAAATGCGTACAGTGCATCGTGGGTCGATAGTGATGGCAATATGAACATCAAGGCAGCTCTTATGAGTAATGCCGACAATGCGAGCGAGGCACTTTCCGACATTTTAGTGCAGGGTACTGTTGCTACCGACGGCTCCGGCATCAACAGATGGAGAGACACTAGTTCGGATTGGAGTGAGATTATGGCGGCGATCGGCAAAAATACTGCGCTTGCATCCTATCCCTTCATTACCGTTTACGGCTCGGACGGAACCGCGTATACTATGTACTTCGTACAGCAGGGAGCGGGTGGTACGTTCTACGACCTTGAAGGAGAGATCATAGGAGGTGGCTCCAGCATCACGACAGAGATAATCACTGCTTTGGCTACTGCTGATGAAGTAGTGCTTCACCAGGGCGGTCTCTCCGTACTCTTCGAGCTTTATCACTAATACTGATTTAGCTTGGGCTAAACCAAAAGCAGATAGCAAAATCTAATTTTAAGCGGCTCGCACCTTGCGAGCCGCTTTCTTTATTCTGTTTTTATTATGAATGTTGGAATAATATCAAACTTCGGGTTATTCAATACCGTAATTATCGGCTAAATAATAATCTTTTTTCTGCAAACACTATTGACAATATAACGGTAAAGCGTTATAATTATAATAAAGAAAGGAGAGGTTTGATATGCTTGGCAGATTAATGAAAGAAAAGAATATTTCGATATATCAATGCTCAAAGTTGAGCGGAATCCCATATACGACCCTCTCCGAGCTTGTACGCGGCAAGACACATATAGCTAAGTGCTCGGCTGAGGTGGTATATAAGCTGGCTAAAATATTGAACGTAAGCATGGAAGATCTTGTAAGCGATTCGATCGAGGCAAGATCGGATTTTGAAGTGTTTAAGAGTAACGTATGCCACCTTGTTAAAGATAGTAATGAGATAGATTTTATCATTTCATCATTAAGAAGTGATGATATCAGAAGATATTGGGAAAAGCAGTGGTATCCCGAGGCGTTTTACGTGCTTGCTATGATAGACTACCTAAGCAGGATAAACAATATCCCATTGTGCGAGAAGTACAATGATATAAGAGCTAAGACGTTGAAAAGAACCTTATATCCGCGTGACGTCATAATGGCTGCAAGGCTGAATCCGTCGCTTAACGTAATGGAACAGTGTAAAAAAGAAGCAATTCCGGAATTTATGCGCTTTAACATTGTAGAAAGTGAGATTGAAAATGTCTATTGATGCAGCTTTTACAAAACAGAATTTGGATACCTATCTGAAAGAACTTGCAAAGGAGTTTAAAAAAAGAGGTGGCGGTACCCGCGCAGAGATGATTTTAGTAGGCGGAGCTTCGGTTATCGTCAATTACGGCTTTCGTATGATGTCTAATGACGTAGATGCGGCGTATCAATCGCCTGCCGTTATGAAGGAAGCGATAATTGCTGTTTCCGAAAGATTCGGCTTGCCGCGCGGTTGGTTAAACGACGACTTTAAAAGGACTGCATCATTTACCGGTAAGATAGCACAATATTCGGAGCATTATAAGACCTTTTACGGTGTCCTCGATGTGCGAACCGTCAGGGCGGAATATTTAGCGGCTATGAAGCTCGTGTCAGGACGGCAATACAAGAAGGATATGTCGGACGTTGCCGGTATAGCGTACGAACAAAGTTTGGCAGGTAAGCCATTGACATTCGAATTGATTGACAAGGCAGTTTGCGACCTTTACGGTGATTGGTCGCGAGTATCCGACTATTCTAGGAAATTGCTCGACAGAATTCTTGCTTGTGATGATCTCGAGTCTTTGTTCATTGAGCTCGCGGATGATGAGACGAGCGCACGAGCAGCGCTTGCAGAGGTGGTGGAGAAGTATCCCTCTGCGGTAAACCGAGATAACGTAGATGACATAATAACCATAGCAATGAAAAAGAAAAATAACAATTAAACAGGTGACATTATGAAGATAGCAGTAATAAACGGCAGCCCAAAGGGCAAGTACAGTATAACGCTTCAGACGGTGAGATATTTAGAGCTCATCTACCCCGAGCACGAGTTTCGGGTGCTGCACGCAGGACAGAAGATAAAGGCGCTTGAGCGCGATTTTACCCAGGCGCGCGAGCTGCTCACCGAGTCCGACGCGGTCATTTTCTCCTATCCCGTATATACGTTTTTGGCACCCTCGCAGCTCCACAGATTTATCGAGCTTGTGAAAGCGGACGGCATTGACCTTTCGGGTAAGTTCGCTACTCAGGTGTCTACGTCAAAGCACTTCTATGACGTCACGGCGCATAAGTACATAGAGGAAAACGCGCTCGACCTCGGAATGAAGTACGTGCGCGGACTCTCGGCTGATATGGAGGATTTGCTAACCGAAGTTGGCAAAAACGATGCTAAAAAGTTCTTTGAACGCTTCTTATGGGCGGTCGAGAATGATGTGTATACCGCTTCTATCTCGAGTGAGCCCTATACTCCCACACCTGCAACCCCTGCCGTTAGCGAGGGGGAGAAGAGAAGTGACAAGGACGTTCTCATCCTCACCGATGAGTGTGACGAGAGCTCCAACCTCTCCGCTATGATCGCGCGCTTCCGTGCGACCTTCCCTTACGCCACCCGTGTTGTAAATATTTCCGAGTATAACCTCTCGGGCGGATGCCTCGGATGCTTCCGTTGTGCCGTCAGCGAGAAGTGCGTCTATAAGGACGGCTTTGACACCTTCTTACGTGAGAATATACAGACTGCAGACGCTATCGTCTATGCCTTCAGGATCAGCGATCACTCTATGGGCTCGCGCTTCAAGATGTACGACGACCGTAATTTCTGTAACGGACACAGGACTGTTACGGTTGGTATG
>CAYWPS010000058.1:0-11126 GCA_964460165.1 uncultured Ruminococcus sp.
CGAAGACGCCGAGCTTAAGAGTATTCATTTTGTTATTGGCAAAGGCGCCGTCTCCTATTGAGGTAACCGAACGGCTGTCAATAGACGTCGGTACGACGACGTCGCTCGCCGAGCCCGTGTAAGAGACGATCTCAACCGTGCCGTCATCCTTGATGGCGTAGCTGAAGTCTCCGAAATAGAAGATCTCACGCTCGGTATTTGTCCCCCTTGCAATAAGCACGACCGCAAGAATAACGGCGGCTACCAGAATAGCCGCTGCGGAGATTATGATGATAAGCTGTTTTTTTGTCAACTTCATATTTTCAACCTATTATTTTATTTTCTATATTTTTACAACCGTTTTATTATACATCAGCGTTGACCGAAAGTCAATCAAATATCGGGCGTTTCGATTTTATTTACAATTTTTTTCGGCAAAAGGACTAATTATTTTTCCGTTTTCCGTCAAAATGCCGTATACGAGGCTCTCGCATGGGTAAAATAATCCCATAACTTCAAAAGGAAAGGTTGGAAGAAAATGAAGAAACTGATAATACTGTGGCTCGTGATAGCCGTAACGGTATCAATGGTCGGATTTACGGGAGAGGCGTTCCTGGGCTCGGGATACTCACTCGTGGCAAGCGAGGTCAAGCTTATCAAAACCGGACTGCTGGGACAGAAGCTTTCGTTCAGCGACGCGGACTTCAAGCAGGCGTACGCTATAACCGACTTCGACAGCGTGAGCGTGGATACCCTCCCCTCCTCCAACGAGGGCACTCTGCTGCTTGCGGGAAGGCGGGTCAAAGCAGGTCAGACGGTCAAGCGCAAAAACGTGGCGGCGCTCGTGTTCGTGCCCGCCTCGGCTGACGTAACGGGGGCAAGCTTTGACTACACTTTAAGCTACGGAGGCGTCAATACCCCGGGAACGTGTGAAATGAAGTTCATCGACAAGGTGAACTATGCGCCAAAGGTACCGGAGGAAAAGGAGTCCTCGCTCTCCCTGACAACTCAGGCGGAAATATCCGTTTTCGGTCGTCTCGAGGGCTCTGATCCCGAGGGTGACAAGCTGGAGTATATAGTTGCCGCATACCCAAAGAACGGCGCGCTCTCCTTCACCGATAAGGAGGCGGGAACGTACAAGTATACGCCCGTTGACTCATTCACCGGTTACGACTCATTCACCTACGTTCTAAGAGATGAGTACGGGAACTACTCCGAGCCGTGCGAGGTTGGCATACACATCGTCGAGAGAATGAGCAGCGAGGTCTTCGCGGATATGAAAAACAGGAGCGAGTATAACGCAGCGGTAGCCATGAGCGCGCTGGGAATAATGAGCGGAAAAACGCTCGGTGACGGCAAGTACTTTATGCCTGACGAGACGGTAAGCAAGGCTGAGTTCGTAGCTATGGCTATGAAGGCGTCGGGTATGAAGGCGGACTCAACTCTGACGAGGACCTTCTTTGACGATAACACGGACATTCCCGCGGCGCTGGTATCATACGTCGCGACGGCACAGAGGCTCGGAATAGTTGACGGAGACTTCACAGCGGGAAGTCTTATCTTTGAGCCCAATAAGGGAATCACCAAGAACGAAGCGGCAAAGATCATCACGGGTATACTCGGTCTTAAGACGAGCGAGGAGGACGGAGTATACTTTGAAAACGCGTCGGTTACAGTATCGGCAAGATCGAGCGTATACGCGATGTTCAACCTCGGTATTTTCGACGGTGAAATAGATGACTTTACGGGCACGGACGTTGTTACGAGAGCGGAGGCTGCGGAATATCTCTATCGAATGGAAAAATAATACTAAAAACCAAAGGGACTGTCACATTTGGTAAAACCGAAAAAGTCCGAAAATCAAAAAAAGACTCAAATACGGCAAAAGAGCGTAAATGAGACAGAATAATGATGAAATCCTGCGGATCTCTTCAAATTTTATGGACTTTTTCTACCTCCGTTTTCAAGGCTCGGCGTATGCTAATACGCCTCTCGCCTTGAAGAACGAAGCTTTTTCCTCAAATCTGCCTACCCCATATCAAGCTTTTTGGGCTGTCTCATTTTTTGCATTTGAGACAGCCCTTTTTACTGTTGTAAAACTAATGACCACGCCTTCCCATGGCTATAGCAAGCTGTCTGCCTATCTCACGCGGCAGGTCGGAGGGTGTGACACCAAACGGTGAAAGCCCCTGCTCAAGAACGTCGCCCGCAAGGCCGTGGAAATAGACCGCAAGTGCAGAGGCACGCAATGGGTCAAGACCGCCTGCAACCAGAGAGGCAATAAGTCCTGCGAGAACGTCACCGCTGCCTGCTTTTGCTAAGGCTGACGAGCCAGAGGAGTTAATATAGACGGTGACACCGTCGGTGATCAGAGTACCCGCGCCTTTTAAGACCAGGATGCACTTGTTTTCAAGGGCAAAGGACTTGGCGACCGAGAGTCTGCCCGCTTGCACATCGTCGGTGGGGATACCGGATATGCGAGAAAGCTCAAGAGGGTGAGGTGTAAGAATGACGGTGCGAGGTGACCTGGCAATGAGTGATCTCCCCTCCTCCGAATCTTCACTGAGCACGTTGACAGCATCAGCGTCAAGGATGATGGGCGAGCCGTCATCGGCGAGCAAGCGGCAGAGCAACGCGCGAAGCCCCGCGCTCCTTGACGAGCCCGAGCCGATAAGCGTGCAGCCGTGGCTTGCCGAGAGCTGAGCTATGCCGTCGCAATCTCCGTCGGTAAGATCGCGAATGGGCGCCGTCCTCTTGTAAATAGCCTCGGGGTGCTTCATGGAGAGCGAATCACAAAGCGAGCCCTCGCCAAGATAGGTAACAAGTCCCACTCCGCCGCGCAACGCCGCCTCCAGCGAAAGATGTGCAGCGCCGGGATACTCGGACGAGCCCGTAATAACAAGCGCCCTACCAAAGCTGCCCTTGCTTGAATTTTCCGCGCGGTTTGGAATAAGCGCGGATGCAAGCTCGTAGTCTATATAGTGATCCGAAAGATCAAATTCCGATATAATTTGCTCATTATGTAAACCAATATTGTCATGTATCAGTCTTCCAACGTATTCACGCGCCGGATACGAAACAAGACCGTGCTTGATAAAACCGAGAGAAACCGTAGCGGTGGCATGATACGAGGCGTCCTCCCGAACGCTTCCGTCAGCGGCGTTTACACCCAGCGGGACGTCAACGGCAATGATAATCGAAGCACTTTGCGATGAAAAAACTTCGGCAAGTCTCGCCGCCTCGTCGGGCATCTCGCCCGAAAATCCGGTCCCGAAAACCGCGTCCACAAGGCAGTCGGACGAGGTGATAAAGTCCATTTGAGCGCCGTCGAAGGTAAGCGGATCTATACTACCGCCCGCCGCGGAGTACGCCGAGAGAAAATGTTTGCCCTCGTCGGTCCTTTGCCCCGATGCAAAAACATCGTATACGCACACGTCGTAATCGGTCATAAGATCAAACGCCGCGGCATAACCGTCGCCGCCGTTATTACCCTTGCCCGAGAAAATGCTGATACGGGAGCCCCTCTTTACATAGGATCTGACGGCTTCTGCCACAGCTCTGCCCGCGCGCTCCATAAGCGTTCTTGCAGGTATTCCGAGAGAGTCGGCGGCAAACTTATCTATTTTACTAATTAAGGACGGTTGCGCAAGAATCATTCTTTCTTCCCTTCCGATTTTTGTGATTGTAGGTATATTGTATCATAAGCGGCGTTTTTTTGCAATAAAATTTATTGAAATTGTTAATTTGCTATTTACAAAGCGGCATTTTTTTGTTAAAATAGATATATAAACTATAAGGAGGCTATCTATGAAGAAGAAAATCATTATAACAATAGCACGTCAGTACGGAAGCGGCGGACGTGAAATAGGAGAATTGGTAGCCGAAAAGCTCGGTATCGCGCTCTACGATAAGGAGCTTATAACAGAGGCAGCCACGAGAGGCAGCCTTGACGAAAACGTAACTAAGATAGCAGATGAGTCTGCCGCGAACAGTCTGCTCTACACTCTCGCAATGGGCTCTAACGTCCTCGGCACTACTATGCACTTCGGCTATAAGATGCCCTTGAACGACAAGCTTTTCATCCTGCAATCCGAGGTGATCAAGGAATTCGCGAAGGGGAAAAGCTGCGTTATCATAGGAAGATGTGCCGACTATGTGCTCCGAGATGAAGAAAAGCTGTTAAGAATATTCATCTATGGCGACCTCGACCACAGACAAGCAAGAGTTGCGGAAAGACATCCCGAGCTCAAATCCTCACAGATCATCGACGTTATAAATAAGACGGATAAGCGTCGCTCGTCATACTATAATTTCTATACCGGTAACAAGTGGGGCAAGTACGATAATTACGACATAGCTGTCAACTCCTCCACCCTCGGTATTGAGGGAACCGCAAATCTTATTTGCGCTTGTGTTAAAAAGTTGATTGAAGAATAATCGAGTAGTATTTTTAAAGCGGAAGGCAATCGCCTTCCGCTTTTATACCTATAAATGACAATTTTAGTTTGCAATTATGGTCTATATAGGTCAATTTTATTCGCGATAGATCTCGCGGTATCTGCCATAAATTTCGCGACCGCAGGATAGTGCTCCTCCATAAAACCGTCAAAGAAGCGGTCCGCCTCCATGTTAAAGACGCCCTGATAATCGATCTCGCCAAGTGCGCGGGCAACGGCATCCCACCCGATCTTCGCGGCGCCGGGGAGAGTGTGGAGGTCGGAGACGTAGTCCACGTCGTGAGCGTGGATGCAGCCGAGTCTCTCTCTGCCGATAATGCGTATGGCATCCTCGGGCTCTCTGCCGCAGAGCGCGACGTGCCCGAGATCAAGGCATACGGTAAAGGTCTCGGGGTCCGCTAGCTCATCGTAGTATCTCACCAGCTCATATGGGTCGGCGCATACGTGGTCGCATATCCTGTCCGTTACGGGATGGCGATCCCACATATTCTCTATCGCAATTCTAACCTTATTGGTACGGGCAAGAGGTGCGAGCGCGCGGTAGAAGCGCATATTCATATCGAAGTGCTCCTCCTCGTGACCGTAGTAGTGCCCTCTCATAATCGGGTGTACGACTATATTCTCTATTCCGAGAAGCGAGCAAAATTCAAAGGCGCGGGGAAAAAGCGGGACAAGCTCGTTAAGATAGCGGTCGTAGCCTCCGCCGAAGGGCGCGTGCGCCTGCACAAACTTAACGCCCGCCTTATCCGCCATAGCCTTTACCGCCGTGGCAACCTCGCGGTAATCATCGGTAAACGGGCAAGCCCTGGTATCCCACATTGTGACGTCAATAGCGGGATATCCCGCCTCTATCATCATCTCGACCGCGCGGACGAGTCCGTACTTTGCGGCGAGAACCTCAGTCTGATTGGAAAACAGCATGTCAGATCTCCAGCTCCAAACCGTCGTAGCTGACGATAAATCCGTACTTATCAGCGTGCTCACACATCTTGTCATAGTCGGCATCAACGCCCTGGTGAGAGAAGTGAGTAGCAACGCAGACGGTCTTGGCATCCGCCGCGCCGTTCATATCAAGGAAGCCCTTAACGGCTACGTTATCGATAAGTCCCATATGATGATCGGCAACGCCGTACTTTGCAAGCACGTTCTCGAAGCCGTAGGTGGTGTCGAAGGATATTGCGTTCAATACTATGCCTCGCTTGATAAGATAGTCGTAAACCTCTGCCGAGGGACGTCCGGTATCGTTGAGAAGCAAGAAGCTCTTGTTGCCTTCCTCTATAAGATAGGTAAATGGCATTTTCGTACCGTGGCAGGCGGGCAGAGCCGTTACCATATATCTACCGATAGCGCGGGTCTCAAACGGCTTCATTATATCGAACATCATTCTGGTCTGATTTTTGAACGCGGGCAGCTCGTCGCTGACCTTTCTTATTGCTGAAAGCGTGTCCTCCGATCCGTGAATTATCATCGTCTGCACATAGGGGTTAGCGGTGTAGCCCGGAAGCCTGTTGATCAGCTCGTCGGGGTAAAGATGATCCTCGTGCGGATGGGTGATGATAACGTGCTCGAGGCGCGAAAGGTCAAAATCGTACTTAAGAGTGTGCGCGTACGTATCGGGACCGAAGTCGATAAGCAGGTCATCGTTGATAAGCACCTGCGAGCGTGTACGCACCTTTCTTCCCTTATCACGTCTTGCAAGACTGCAGGTCTCGCAGTTGCAGAATATACCCGGAACGCCCTCTGCCGCGGCAGTTCCCCAATACTGAATCTTCATATTGCCTCCGTTGTCGTTTTTTTGTTAGTTTAATTGTATAACAATTCGAGGAAAATGTCAAGAAAGAGAATCAGATCTTGCACAAAACCGTTTTTTTATTTTTGTGAAATATTCTTGCGCGTTTTTGTTCAAGTTTTTTGGTGATGTGATATAATATACGTGCGACACAAGTTAATATGTGACCTTTGCGAGGGTGTGTTTTTACTTTTTTACGGTAAAAGCGCATGCTCTTGTTTTGCGTATCCTCGTGATGGTCAAAGCTTGTGTCGCAGCAATCGAGCTATGCGTTTTTCGGTGCGCAGCCTCGGCTGCGCACTTTTATTTTTAAGGATGAGCTATGAAGTTATTCAGAACCATCGCGCTTGTTATGACACTGATATGAGTATAGGTCCACTCATGTGAATTTATGTTATACTCTGCGCGTATGATATATAAACATATATAAAACGAAAAAAGAACCGCGAAATTCGCGGTTCTTTTTTCGTTTTATATGAAATCTCTTTTTGTCGCGGCTTTGCCGTATCACATCCCTCGGGGACGGAGTTATCAGAAATTCTCGGGATATACGCCCTCTGCCTTGAGCTGCTTGAACGCTTCAACAACTACGGGCTTATCCTCCTTATAGGTCACACCGTACCACTTATCCTCGTTATCGAGAACGAGAGCGTCCGCCTTGCCCTCTTGGATAAGATCGGACACGAGAACGGGGAGAAGGTACTCGCACTTCTCGGGGTTCTTGGGAAGGTTCTCATCAAGGAACTCGGGGAAGCGAGCCTTTGCCTCGCGGAGATATGCGGGGGTGAAGCCCCAAAGGTTCATAGATACGATAGTGTCGGGAGCGAGAGGCTGCTTGTCACCCTCGTCAAGGAAGTAAATGGAGCCGTCTTCCTCTACACCGATCTGGGTGCGCTCCTCGATCTTGGTGAGAAGTCCGTTCTCAAAAGTACAAACGCCGCGCGCAACGGTACCCTTCTCCGTTACTGTATTCTTAAGGAGGTAGCCAACCATTGCGAAGTGATACTTCTCATCATCCTGAGTGTTCTTAAGAAACTCGTAGATCTTCTTGAACGCGTTTGCGCCGTAGTAGTCATCAGCATTGATAACCGCGAAGGGAGCGTCAACGGTGTCAAGACAGCACATGAGAGCGTGTGCGGTGCCCCAAGGCTTTCTTCTGCCCTCGGGAACGGAATAACCCTCGGGAAGCTTGTAGAGCTCCTGGAAAACGTACTTAACGTTAATGTCCTTGCCCTCGAGGTGCTTATCCATAACCTCGCGGAAATCCTTTTCGATCTCCTTCTTGATAATGAAGGTAACGTCACGGAATCCTGCTCTGATCGCGTCGTAGATGGAATAGTCGATAATGATGTGACCCTGCTCGTCGACTGAGTCGATCTGCTTGAGTCCGCCGTATCTGCTGCCCATACCTGCAGCCATTATTACAAGCTCGGGATTTTTCATTGTTCTATCTCCTATGTAAATTTAGTTTAGCCAAGTATATTGTATACTACTTCCACAAGAAAATCAAGGTAAAATAGTAAAAAATATTTGTATTTTTGCGTATGTTTGGTCTTTTTTACAAATTTCCGTCACTAAGAAGTAAAAAAACGCGATAACCGCTTGAAAAAAGTGTTGAAATATAGTACAATACTTAAAGAAATAAAAAATTAAGGACGGTAAATACCATGAGTACGTTTCACCTTGTAGATCACCCGCTTATACAGCACAAGCTCACCATAATGAGAGACAAGAACACCTCCTCCAAGGATTTTCGTCAGCTGCTTGACGAGATCTCGATGCTTATGGGCTATGAGATAACGAGAAATCTGCCCCTCGAGGACGTAGAGGTCGAGACGCCTATCTGCAAAGCGACCTTCAAGAAAATCTCGGGAAAGAAGCTGGCGATAGTTCCGATCCTGCGCGCAGGTCTCGGAATGGTGGACGGTCTCTTACGTCTCGTGCCCTCGGCGAGAGTCGGACACATAGGTCTTTACCGCGACCCCGAGACCCATCTGCCCGTTGAATATTACTGCAAGATGCCCCAGGGCATTGAGGACAGACTCACGATAGTCGTTGACCCCATGCTTGCCACGGGCGGCTCCGCCTCCGACGCTATAACCATGGTCAAGGCAAGAGGCGCTAAGTCCGTGCTCCTTATGTGCCTCGTCGCGGCGCCCGAGGGTGTCAAGAAGGTGCAGGAGAGCCATCCCGACGTAGACATCTACTGCGCCGCCCTTGACGAGAAGCTCAACGACCACGCGTATATCGTACCCGGTCTTGGCGACGCGGGCGACAGGATCTTCGGTACGAAATAAATGCGGGAGATAAAGATCGCTAAGAACGACGCGGGACAGAGGCTTGACAAGTTTCTCACCAAGGCGCTCGACCTGCCCGTCGGACTGCTCTATAAGTCGATCCGCACGAAGAAGATCAAGGTAAACCGCAAGCGCGCGGAGAACAACACCGTGCTCAGAGAGGGTGACGTAATACAGTGCTTCCTTGCCGAGGAGTTCTTCGCCAAGCTGGACGGCGCGAGCGAAGCAACGCTCTCCCTTGACAAGATACAGCCTAAGCTGGATATCGTCTACGAGGACGAGAATATAATGCTGCTGAATAAGCGCCCCGGAGTATCGGTGCACGAGGACGAGGGCTCCAAGGTCAATACGCTGATCGCCCACATACAAGCGTACTTGTATCAGAAGGGTGAATATGACCCTAATAACGAGCAGAGCTTCGCGCCTGCGTTATGCAACAGGATCGACAGAAACACGGGCGGTATCGTAATCGCGGCAAAGACCGCCGAGGCGCTGCGAGTGATGAATGAGAAGATACGGCTGCGCGAGATAGACAAGCTCTACCTCGCGGCGATACACGGCATCCCCGAGAAAAAGGAAGCGACGCTGACGGGGTATCTGCTAAAGGACGAAAAGCTCAACAAGGTGCGCATCTACGATAAGAACGCGCCGAGGGGGGCTAAAGATATTATCACGAAGTATCGCGTGGTTGCCACGAGGGGCTCCGGCTCGCTCATCGAGGTTGAGCTGCTCACCGGCAGAACACATCAGATACGCGCGCACATGGCGCACATTGGCCATCCCCTCGTCGGCGACGGAAAGTACGGTATAAACAAAGGGGACAGGGCCGAGGGGTACAAATACCAGGCGCTGTACTCGTACAAGCTGCGCTTCAGCTTCAAGGGTGAGCCGACCGCGCTGGAGTACTTGAACGGCAAGGAGTTCTCTATTCCTGAGCGTGATATTTACTTTACAGGCGAATTTTTCGGCAGATGACGCATAAAACGCTATTCAATAAATAAAAAGCACTTATGATACGCGAGTTCATCGTACATCATAAGTGCTCTTTTTGTTAACTTTTATTTACTTTCAGCGAGATTAACCCCAGTCACCTGCCATTTCATCTTCATCGTAACGAGAGTTATTCGCCGTCAATATCTCATCAAGCTCAAGTATCTCAAGCTCCGGCGCAACGTACTCTTCCATCAGGCGGCACCTTCGCTTTCTTCGGTATTAGCGGTCTCGGAATAACCGCACTCGCAAGCTCCGTCCACAAGGGTGTGACCCGTTGCCGCCACCTCGTCGGCGATATAGCTATCACCGCATCCTGAGCAGGTATAGGTAGTATATCCCGCCACGGTACAGGTAGGAGAAACAGTCACCGATGAGTAGCTGTGACCGAGCGCCGACGTCGTCGTCTGCTCCGAGATAACCTCGTTACACGCTGAGCAATGCGACCCCTCAGTCAATCCGGTCTCGGTGCACGTCGCCGCTACCGCGGCATCGATCGCCACGGTATGACCGAGCGCATCACCGGAGATAACTCCGCATATCTTACAGATCATAGGCTCGGTGCAGGTTGCGTCCAAGAAGTCGTGAGGATAGTCATCGCTTCCGCACTCAAAGTACCTAAGCGCCTTTCGGTAATATATAACCATTGCCTTAACGACGTTAATCGTATCGTCCGTGTAAGACGACGGCTTGCTAAGCACGGAGTGCGCATAGCTCATAACGCTGTACTTAACGCTCCAGCAGCTTCCCGTGCTATCTTTGACTGTAACGGTATACATATCGCCAAGATCCTTAGCGGAAATACCGGTTATCTCAACATAATACGGTCTGCTTTCGATACCGCTCTCCAGCACCGCCGCCTCGACGGAATTTCCGTCAGCGTCAAGCACGGTTACCGTAAACTCTTCCGCGGAATAAACACGTTTATCACCGTTGTCGTCAATATACGTGCCCGCGGTAAAGTATATACGGATCGCCGTGGTAGACTTAAGGATCACGGTAGCACCCTTATAGGCGGACATTTCGGTGCCCTGCTCCGGCTTCTCTGCCGCGTATTCTTTGACAGTATCTGCCTCGACCGAATTCATATCCAGTCCGGAAACGGTCTGGTATGAATCGGCGGTATTGAAGTTCTTTGCGGCTGCGGCGCAGTAGTTCTTCATCGCCATAGCCAGCTCGACAGCACCCACAGCGTCAGTCTGCCCGATTATCTGATCGAGATACGAGCAAAGGTTAACTGTAAGTATGCTTGCCTTAACACCGACGAAATCCGCATAGCTGTCAGTAGTTTCAGTAGACTCGGTAGACTCGGTAGACTCGGTAGACTCGGTAGACTCAAGAGGAGATATAACGAAATAGCACGTTATATCCTGCATATAATCCTTAGCCGCAACAGGAACGCTGACGCGGTATCTTGTAACACCGTCTACGGTTACAGCCTCTGCCTCACTCAGCTTGTACGCAAAGGTCTTGACGCCGTAGCTGTTTTCATATTCCGCGTAGCAGGTTATCCTGTCTATGATAGAGACATCCTGCAGATTTATGTAGAGATTGAGAGTGATCTCTCCGCCGGTGCTTGCGGATATACCGGTTATCGAAGCGTACATTTCACCC
>CAYWPS010000059.1:0-11033 GCA_964460165.1 uncultured Ruminococcus sp.
GTCATTTTCTATTCGCGTTTCCCTCCCTCAGCGTATTTTTATACGCCTCTCGGTCTGGAGAATCCGAATTTTCGCTCTAAATCCCCTATCCCCTACGCAAAAGAGGCTAGCTCAAGTTTTTCGAACTTGAGCTAGCCTCTTTTCTTGTTTTGTTATATTTTTCGCTATGCACATGACGTGCAAATCTTTGATTTCTTCTATTATTTCGACATTTTTCAGCTCACTGTTGCAGTTTTCATTCAAGCAGTATTCAAACACCGAAAAAAGTCATCGGATAAGAATAACCAAGTATAGTTTAAGTGAGATTTTGCGGTAGTTTGTTCGAGTGGAATCCCGAAGCAATAGTTACCTATCGCGAGAGGTGACAGTCGGGCAAAACAACCAAAGCATTATACCATCGCTGCCGTTTAAGTGAGATTTTGCGATAGTTTGTTCGAGTGGAATCCCGAAGCAATAGTTACCTTATCGCGAGGGGTGACAGTCGGACAAAATAACCAAAGCATTATACCATCGCTGCCGTTTAAGTGAGATTTTGCGGTAGTTTGTTCGAGTGGAATCCCGAAGCAATAGTTACCTATTGCGAGAGGTGACAGTCGGACAAAATAACCAAAATATCCTTAAACGTTTCCTTGGGCGAGCATGGCGGCGGCAACCTTTATAAATCCTGCTATGTTTGCACCGGCTACAAGATCGTCGCCAAGGCCGTAATCGTTGGCTGCCTTTACGGAGTTATCAAAGATGTTCTTCATTATACCCTTTAGCTTCTCGTCGACCTCCTCCGCGGTCCAGCTAAGACGCATGGAATTCTGGGTCATCTCAAGTCCGGAGGTAGCAACACCGCCTGCGTTGACCGCCTTGGAGGGCGCTACTACAACACCGTGCTGCTTGAGATACGCGATAGCCTCGTTGGTGGTGGGCATATTGGAAACCTCAACGTAGTATTTAACGCCTGCGTTGACAATTTTCTCAGCCTCTGCCATGTCAACCTCATTCTGCGTTGCGCAAGGCATATAAATATCAGCCTTAACGCCCCAGGGCTTCTCGCCCTTGAAGAACTGAACACCGAACTTATCTGCGTAATCCTCAACTCTGTTGCGGCAGGAAGCACGCATTTCAAGCATAAAGTTAACCTTCTCGTCGGTAGAAATGCCGTCGGGATCATATACGTAACCATCGGGTCCGGAAATGGTGACGACCTTTCCTCCAAGCTCGTTTACCTTCTTTACAGTACCCCACGCAACGTTACCGAATCCGGAGATAGCAAAGGTCTTTCCCTTAATGTCATCGCCGAAATAGTGGAGCATCTCAACGGTATAATAAACCGCGCCGTAGCCGGTAGCCTCGGGACGAATGAGCGAGCCGCCGTAAGGAATACCCTTGCCGGTAAGAACGCCGGTAAACTCGTTGCGGATCCTCTTGTACTGTCCAAAGAGGTAGCCTACCTCACGCGCGCCTACGCCGATGTCACCTGCGGGAACGTCGGTATCGGGTCCGATATACTTGCAAAGCTCGGTCATAAAGCTCTGACAGAAAGCCATAACCTCTCTGTCACTCTTACCCTGGGGATCAAAGTCAGAGCCTCCCTTGCCGCCGCCCATAGGAAGCGAGGTGAGCGAGTTCTTGAAGGTCTGCTCAAATCCGAGGAACTTTATAATACTCTCGTTTACGGAGGGGTGGAAGCGGAGTCCTCCCTTGTAAGGACCTATCGCGGAGTTGAACTGTATTCTGTATCCGCGGTTGACCTGCACCTTGCCGTTATCGTCGATCCACGGAACTCTGAACTTAATAATTCTCTCAGGCTCTACCATTCTCTCGATAACGCCTGACTCTATGTACTCGGGGCTCTGAATAAGAACGGGCTCTATCGACTCAAGCACCTCCTTGACGGTCTGATGGAACTCGACCTCACCCGCGTTGCGCTTTATGACTCTATCGTAAAGCTCGTTTAAATAATCGATCTTAAACATAATATTACCTCCTTGGTAAATATGGGTTAATTATACTCTATTTGAAACCAAAAATCAATAGCGCGCAATCAATTTTGTTGAAATAAGTCAAATATTATTAAAAACAATGAGTTAACGCGCGCTAATAAGTATATTCATCTCTGAAAAAAGAGATATCAAAAGTCTTGGATCTCCTGAAAAACCGTGTGACGCTGATATTTTTGACCGAGCGGGTAACAATAAGAAAAAACGGAGATCGTCTCTTGGAAAATATAAAAAACAAAATAAACCTGAAGGTTCCCGCGAAGGCATCCGTATGGTACGTTGTCTCATCGGTTATCGCAAGAGGCATCGGAGCGCTCAGCACACCTATTTTTACAAGACTGCTGACTCCGGAGGAATACGGACTCTATCCTCTTTACAGCACTTGGCTAGGAGTCGCCGGCGTGGTGCTGACACTGGAGCTGACGGGCGGTGTCGTGTACCGCGGATTGCAAAAATACGAGAATAATAAGAGTGAGTTTATCTCGTCGGCATTCGGACTGTTTTTGAGCATTTTTATATCTTTTTGCGCACTTTACTTTGCATTTAACGGCACAATCAATTCAATTACAGGGCTTAGCACATTTATTACATCTCTTATGATGCTTGAAATTTTCGCAAATACGAGTATTGCCTTTTACACCGCGAGATCTCGCTTTGAATATAGGTACAAGAGTGTCGCGGCTCTTAATCTTATCAGCGCCTTAGGTATACCTTTTATATCCATCTTATTTATACTCCTGACCGAGCTTAAAAGCGAAGCGAGAATACTGGGATCATGTATCGCGCTCTCGCTCGTCGGCGTATTCGCGCTATATAAAACCGTAAAAGACTCGCGCGTTCTGTTCAACAAGGATATCTGGGCGTTTCTATTGAAATTCAATCTTCCTCTCCTGCCTCACTATATAGCCACGAGTCTGATAATTCGCGTCGGAGAGATAACGATAGGAAAATCCTTCGGAACGGAAGCGCTCGGAAAATACTCGGTGGCAATGTCACTCGGAATGGCGCTTACGGTAGTGACGGGAGGGGTTATGTCAGCCCTCTCCCCTTGGCTCTTGCGCAAGATAAGGGCGAAAGAGGGTGAGCGGGTGCGCGACCTTCTTCTCCTGCTTACGAAGGGGCTGTGTCTTCTGTGTCTCGTGCTGCTCGCCGCGGCTCCCGAGGCTCTCGTGATCCTTGCGCCCCCTGCCTTCCGCTCTGCTCTGCCGGCAGTCTATCCCCTCGCTCTGTCGGTTATACCGATCTTCTTATCAAACGCGCTTACATCCGCGCAGATGTACTTTGACAGGAGCGCTATAACAGCCTTGCCGTCCATAGCCACCGCAGCGGTGAGCATTGCGTTATCTCTCATTTTATTGCCACGGATAGATTACCGTTTCGTCAGCGTTTTCGTGCTGATATCTTACGCGCTCTTGACACTGCTGAGCGGGATGGTGTACAAGCGGCTGTCGGGCGAGAGACCGTTGCACGTAAAGGAGACGCTTACCGCATTTACTCTGACGCTCGGATACGCGGCTCTGCTGTTCCTGTTCAGAGACGTACTGCTGTCGCGAATCATCCTTGCTTTGCCGCTTCTGCCCTCGTTATTCGTGCTCGGCAGGCAGGCTTTAGGCAAAATAAAAGAATAATCTTCGGTTTTATTAAAAAAAGGGCGAGGACACCGTTTTTTCTTCGGTATCCCCGCTCTTTTTTAAGCCGCATGCAAAGAAGCTGCTCGCTATATTTATTTCTGCTGTTCCTTAAGTGCGGCGCGCTTTGCCGCCTGGATCCTCTTTCTCGAGGGTGTGTCAAGCACGACCTTTCTGAGCCTTATAGACTTAGGAGTTACCTCTATAAGCTCCTCGTCGGTGATAAATTCGATAGCCTCCTCCAAGGAAAGCTGAACGGGAGTTATGAGGGTAAGCTTCTCATCCGCGCCCGAGGAACGGATAGCCGTAAGATGCTTTTCCTTACATACGTTGACCTCGATATCATCGGGCTTGGGGTTCTCACCGACTATCATACCCTCGTAAACGGGGGTCGCAGGTCCGATAAACAGAGGTCCGCGATCCTGCGCCTGATAGAGTCCGTAGGTGGTGGAAACGCCCTTCTCGCTCGCGACGAGCGAGGAAGTGAATCTCGTCTTTATCTCACCGCGGAAGGGCTCGTAGCCGGCAAAAATAGTGGAAATAAGACCTTCGCCGCGCGTGTCCGTCAAAAGCTCGCTGCGATATCCAAAGAGACATCTGGTGGGGATATTGTAGTAAAGCTTCTGTCTGCTGCCATGGAGCTGCATATCCACGAGAGTTCCCTTTCTCGAGCCGAGCTTCTCCATTACCGAGCCGACATACTGCTCAGGAACGTCAACGATAACGTTCTCGATAGGCTCGCATCTCTCACCGTCGATCTCTTTATAGAGAACTCTGGGGTTTGAGCAGCAGAGCTCGTAGCCCTCACGGCGCATATTCTCAATAAGTATGGAAAGGTGCATCTCTCCTCTGCCGGCAACTCTGAAGGCGTCGGTAGTGTCACCGTCCTCAACTCTGAGAGACACGTCCTTGAGAAGCTCGCGATAGAGTCTCGCGCGAAGATGGCGTGAGGTAACGAACTTACCCTCCTTGCCTGCGAAGGGAGAGTCATTGACCGAGAAGGTCATCTCCATCGTGGGCTCGCCGACCTTTACGAACTCAAGAGGCTCGACCTTAGCAGGAGAGCAAACGGTGTCGCCGATAGCGATATCCTCACAGCCGGAGAAGCAAACTATATCTCCGACCTTTGCCTCGGTTACGGGAACGCGCTTAAGACCGTCAAACTGATATATAGATACTATCTTCGACGGACGGGACTTGCCGTCGCCGTGATAATTACAGATCGAAACGCCCTGCCCCTGCTTGATAACGCCGCGCTCGACTCTGCCGATACCTATTCTTCCGACGAACTCATTATAGTCAATAGAGGAAACAAGAAGCTGAAGCGGATCGTCCTCCTCACCGTCGGGGGCGGGCATGTATTCAAGGATGGTGTCGAGAAGGGGTGTAAGATCCTTGCCCGGAGTGTGAGGATCAAAGGAAGCCGTGCCGGCTCTGCCCGAGCAGAAAAGCATGGGAGAGTCAAGCTGCTCGTTGGTAGCGTCAAGCTCAAGAAGAAGCTCGAGGACCTCGTCGCCGATCTCGTCAAGACGCGCATCCGGGCGGTCCACCTTATTAACAACGACGATAACTCTGTGATCCATCTGCAGAGCCTTTTCAAGCACGAAGCGCGTCTGGGGCATAGGACCCTCGGCGGCGTCAACAAGGAGTATAACGCCGTTCACCATTTTAAGAATACGCTCTACCTCGCCGCCAAAATCTGCGTGGCCGGGTGTATCAATTACGTTGATCTTAACGTCTTTATAATGGATAGCGGTGTTTTTCGCAAGGATGGTAATTCCGCGTTCTCTCTCAAGGTCGTTGGAATCCATTACTCTGTCTTCCATCTCCTGATTTTCACGATAAATACCGCCTTGGCGGAGCATTTCGTCAACCAAAGTTGTCTTTCCATGGTCAACGTGAGCGATAATTGCAATATTTCTTAAATCGGTGCGCTTCATATTTTCTTTATTTCCTCTTATAAAAAAACTAAATCAGTAAACAAAATCAAACTCGAAGTCGTAGATATTTACGGTGTCGCCCTCCTCTACGCCGAGCTCGCGGAGTCTGTCGAATACGCGATTTTTCTCAAGCACGCGCTGGAAGAAATTAAGCGACTCATAGTCGGAGAAGTTGATCTGCCCCATAAAGTTGTAGAGCCATTCGCCCTCGACGAAGTACTTACCGTTTTTCTTGTAGATCTCGGTTTCCTTTGCGCCCTGGGAGGCGATAAGTGCCTCCTCCTCGGGATTGTATTCAGCATCGTAAACAACGAGAGGCGGAAGCTCCTCAAGAGCCTTGATCGCAGCTCTTACAAGCTCGTCAAGATTTTCGCCGGTCACAGCGGAGACGAATACAACCTCCCTGTCAAGCCGACGGCACTTTTCTATGAAGCGCTGTACCGACTCATCACCGAGATCGACAGAATCGATCTTGTTGGCAACGACTATCTGCGGACGCATGGAAAGCTCCGGAGAATATTTCGCAAGCTCCTCGTCGATCTTGTCAAGGTCATCGGAAGGATCTCTGCCATCCGTGCCAGCGATATCAACCACGTGAAGAAGCAGTCTGCACCTGTCAACGTGGCGAAGGAAGGCATGACCGAGTCCAAGTCCCTCGGATGCTCCCTCAATAAGACCGGGAATATCTGCCGCAAGGAAGCCCTTGCCCTCACCGATCTTCACTACTCCGAGATTCGGAGAGAGTGTCGTGAAGTGATAGTTCGCGATCTTCGGCTTTGCCGAGGATATCATGGAAAGGATCGAGGATTTACCGACGTTGGGGAAGCCGATAAGTCCGACCTCCGCGAGCATCTTGAGCTCAAGGAGGACCTCGCGTTCCTCACCCTTGGTTCCGCTCTTTGCGAAGCGGGGTATCTGTCTTGTGGGCGTGGCAAAGTGTCTGTTGCCCCATCCGCCTCTGCCGCCCTTGCAAAGGACGAAGTCGTCGGAGGACGCCATATCGTGAATTATTCTGCCCGTCTCGGGGTCCTTGATAAGAGTTCCGGGAGGAACCGGTATTACGATATCGGCGCCGTTCTTACCGTGCTTCTTACCGCCCTTTCCGTTCTCACCGTTCTCAGCGGCAAACTTTCTCTTATATCTGAACGCCAGAAGGGTATTCGAGCCGGGATCAACGCGGAATATAACACTGCCGCCTCTGCCGCCGTCTCCGCCATCGGGACCGCCTGCGTTCACGTACTTTTCTCTATGAAAGGCTACGGCACCGTCACCGCCGTTACCCGCCTTTGCGTGTATTACAATGTTATCTATAAACATAGGAGTTGCCCCCTTTCTCTAGTTTTTAATAAGTTTTTGTCAATATTTATTTACAAATTAGACGCGTCATCACCGCGCTGCCTGATAACCATCTTGATCGGCGTACCGTTGAATCCAAACGCGTCACGTATGCAGTTCTCGATATATCTGCGGTAGGAGAAGTGGAAGAGCTCCTCGGAATTGCAGAAAATAACGAAGGTAGGCGGAGCGATCGAGGTCTGAGTCATATAGTAGACCTTGAGGCGCTTGCCCTTATCCGACGGAGGCTGGACCCTGTTGGTAGCATCGTTAAGAAGATCGTTGAGCATACCCGTAGTAATACGCTTTCTTGCCTCGGCATATACGTTGTTGATAAGCTCGTAAATATGAGCGCATCTCTGTCCTGTCAAGGCGGAAACGTAGATTATAGGAGCGTACGGCATATAAGAGAGCGCCGTACGAACCTCTTTTGTATATTGGTTAACGGTATTGTTATCCTTCTCTACGGCATCCCATTTATTTATGACGATAATGACCGCCTTGCCCGCCTCGTGGGCAATGCCCGCTATCTTCTCATCCTGCTCGGTAACGCCGTCCTTGGCGTCGATCATAAGCAGGCAGACGTCGGCTCTTTCAACCGCCATATTTGCTCTGATAACGCTGAACTTCTCTATTCTGTCTTCAACCTTTGAATGACGTCTGATGCCCGCGGTATCTATAAAGTTATATATACCGTGAGAATTCTCGATCCTTGTATCGACCGCATCTCTGGTCGTGCCGGCAATATCGGAGACGATAACGCGCTCCTCTCCGCACATACGGTTGATTATCGAGGACTTACCCGCGTTCGGCTTGCCTATTACGGCAACGTTGATAACGCCCTCGTCCTCCTCGTCATTCTCGGGGAATTCACATTCCTCGATAACCGCATCGAGAAGATCGCCCGTTCCCGAGCCGTGAAGCGAGGAGATCGCGATAGGCTCGCGCTCAAAGCCGAGCTCGTAGAACTCGTAGAATTCAAAGGGCACCTCGCCTACTCTGTCCACCTTGTTAACGGCAACTACTATCGGCTTGCCCGACTTTTTAAGCATAATAGCAATATCGCGGTCGTCGGCAAGAAGACCCGCCCTGATATCACACATGAATATGATCACGTCAGCTGATGCTACCGCGATCTCCGCCTGAGTCCTCATCTGCTTGAGGATGGTGTCGTCGCTCTTGGGCTCTATACCGCCCGTATCTACGAGAAGGAAGCTGCGGTCATTCCACTCAGCATCCGCATAAATTCTGTCGCGGGTTACGCCCGGAGTATCCTCAACTATTGAGCGGCGCTCGCCTATAAGCTTATTAAAAAGCGTACTCTTTCCAACGTTGGGTCTGCCAACGATGGCTACTATCGGTTTTGACATTTTTTCTCCTTTCCAAGATAACCGTCGGGTGTCGGTATCACTCACAGATTCCGAACAGTGCCTCCGCAAACACATATCCGTCGTTTCCGACGGGTGTGACCTTGACTCCGAGCTTGTCCGAAAGCTCCTCAAGAGTCATTCCGCAGAGGAAGTCCTCCTCCTCTGCCCTAAGCGCAGACTCGGGTATAAGAAGCTCGTCACCGAGCTCGGCTCCCGAAAGCTGCTCGTATATATCCTTGCCTGTGAGAAGTCCCGAAACGGTTATGCTCTCACCGAAGAATTTGTTTATAATTTTCACCACGTTAACGTGAAGTCTCGGGCAAAGCGATGAAAGCCTGCTTGCAAATCCGGATATCATCTCGTAGGATGCCGCTCCGGTCGCAACCGTAACACGTCTGTCGCCGTCAAGCTCCGAAAGCATACATTCGACGTCCTCGACAGCCATGCCGAACTCATCGGAGAAGGAACGCAGCATTCCTACACCGTTCTCTATTTGAGGATAGTCCTCATAGTATTCCGTGGGGGGAATGGGTCTTCCCGATTTCAGATAAAGCTCGTCAGCAGCAAAGAACTGGCGAGAGCCGTGAGCCTCAAGCTGATCCTTGGCAACCGAGTCTATCATATCGATGACCGCAGCCGCTTCCCCGGGAGTGAAGTCTGTCAAGGGGTATAGTCCGTCTCGGTGCTTGGTAAGACCAGCGGGCACTATGGATACGCTGCCCATCTCGGGATAATAGCGTGACAGGTCGCGCAGCGAGCGCAAAAGCTCGTCTCCGTCGTTGACCCCCTTACATAGAACGATCTGTCCGCACATCGACAGCCCCGCCTCCTTGAATCTGTCAAGATAAGCGAGCACGTCTCCCGAGCGCTTGTTCTTCATCATTTTCACACGAAGCTCAGGGTTGGTGGTGTGTATGGAAACGTTAACGGGCGAGATACGCATTTTTATGATGCGCTCGATGTCCTTGTCGTACATATTGGTGAGCGTTATATAATTTCCGTGTATGAAGGAGAGACGTGAGTCGTCGTCCTTGAAGTAGACGGGCTCGCGCATCCCCTTGGGATTCTGGTCGATGAAGCAGAAAATGCAGCCGTTTCTGCAGGAGTGCTTCTCATCCATAAGGGCGGTCTCAAACTCAAGTCCGATATCATCGTACTCGCCCTTTTTGATTTTTACGGAGTATTCTCCGTTTTCGCCGGAAAGCAAGAGCGTTATCTTCCTTTCAGCGAGGTAAAAACGGTAATCGAGCACGTCGTTGATCTCGTTGCCGTTTATGGATACGAGCGTATCGCCCGGAACGACGCCCGCGCGCTTAGCATGCGATCGGTCTTCCACACTTTTGATCTTGACCATTGCTCCTTCACCGCCTTCCCTGTATTTTGCCAATAATTGTTGTCAAATAATAGTTTAATATTCCTTCGGGGCTGCAATGCCCTCTGCTCTCCTGATCTGTCTCATAAGCTCTGAATTTTGAAGATTCTCAAGCACGTAGGGTGCCTCGGTCTCAAGGTACGCCATAGCATCCTCGGAGCCGTCCGTCGCGGCGAGGAGCATAAGCGCGTTTCCTCTGTCGCGATTGAAGTCGGTGCCGAGTCCATCGATGAAGCAACGGGCATAGAGATACTTACCCTTGCTCAAAAGCTCCTCTACGTAGTCGGGGGAGTGCTTCGCCGCGGTTCTGAACCACGAAAACGCGCTGATAGCATCCTGTCTTACGGCAGCTATCCTTGCCTCCTCGTCCTCCTCACAGTCGGGAACGTCGCCCTCTATGTACATCCCCGGAGCATTGTACTCGGGGGTATGATACGGTATAAGGGATATGGATACTATATCCGGCTCAAAAAGGCTTCCGAGGGTATATGCAACGCCGAGATACAGCTGCGCTTCTATAACGCCGAGCTCCGCGGCGTCCGTCATATACTCAATAGTCCTTCTGTAATTCCTCTTTACTCCGCTTCCGTGAAGATACATAACGGCAAGATTATAAGCCGCCTCACCGACGGTTGCGGATGCGTAGGTGTAGAACGTCTTGGCAAGAGTGAGATCTCGCGCAACGCCGTAGCCGTTGGCTAAACAGTACGCGTAGTTAAAGGCAGCCTCGGCGTTGCCGTCTGACGCGCCCTCGTAGAACATCTCTGCCGCACGCTCGTATTCCCCGTCAAGAAAGAGCACCTTTGCGGTATTAAGCTCAAACATTCCCTCACCTCACATTCGGCATCACTCGCCGATCTTAAACTTAGTTCCCTCTCTGGTATCGAGAAGCGTGATCCCCTTTTCAAGAAGTTCGACCCTGATCCTGTCAGCCTCGGCAAAGTTCTTCTCCGCCTTAGCCGCGCGTCTTGCCTCGATCATTTTATTTATATACGCCAGAAGCTCGGGATCAACGCCAGCGTTCTCCTCGGACTTATTCTTCGCCTCCGCTTCCTTTATTCTCGCGGCAGCCTCTATGAGTCCAAGGCTCATTACCTTCTCGAAGTCTTCGATCAGGGCAAGCTTGGTCCTGTCATTCGTCTTAAGCTTGAATACGTCGTAGATAGCGGTAACAGCCAATGAGGTATTAAGGTCGTTATCAAGGGCGTCGGTAAACCTCTTTTTGCCCATCGCAAAGGCTTCACCGTCGATAGCGCCGCTCTCATTCGCGTTAAGCTGAGCTACTCTGCCCACAAGCTTGTCGTAAGCGTTTTTTGCGTTGTCAAGATTCTCCCAGGAGAATACGAGATTCTTTCTGTAATGCGACTGCATGCAGAAGAAGCGGTAAACGAGAGGAT
>CAYWPS010000060.1:0-10964 GCA_964460165.1 uncultured Ruminococcus sp.
CCCTCAAGAGCATCCTGGATAGGATGTGCGTAGTCGTAGAGAGGATAAATACACCACTTATTGCCCTGTCTGTGATGATCCACATGAACTATTCTGTATATTGCAGGATCGCGCATATTGATATTGGGAGACGCCATATCGATCTTAGCTCTGAGAGTCTTCGCGCCGTCAGGAAATTCTCCGTTCTTCATTCTTTCAAACAAGTCAAGGTTTTCCTCTACGCTTCTGTCTCTGTAAGGGCTGTTTTTACCGGGCGCAGTCAAAGTGCCGCGATATTCACGCAGTTCATCCGCGTTAAGATCGCAAACATATGCCTTTCCATCCTTGATAAGCTGTACTGCAAAATCATAGCACTTATCAAAGTAATCCGAACCGTAAAAAACGCCGCCCGTAGGCTCGCAACCAAGCCACTTTAGATCCTCATAAATGCTCTCAACGTACTCATTATCCTCTTTTGAAGGATTGGTATCGTCATATCTGAGATTAAAGAGACCGCCGTACTTCTTCGCTGTCATAGCATTGATCCAAATCGCTTTAGCGGAACCGATGTGCAAGTAACCGTTAGGCTCAGGCGGAAATCTGGTATGGATCTTGAGATCGGGATTTTCAGCAAGATCAGCATCAATTATATCGTGTATAAAATTGTTTCTTAATTCTTCCATAATATGCCTCTTTACATAAAGTAATATATCAATTCTTTAAGCGAAGTGCTTGTCCCATGTCCCGGATGAAAAACGCTCTCGCCGGGAAGCTGTGTAATCAGCTTTATCAAGGTTTTTTCAAGTATTTCTATATCGCCGCCCGGCAGATCGCACCTGCCATATCCACCGCCTGCAAAAACTGTATCTCCGCAGAAAATATTATCGCCAATTTTGTACGAAACTCCTCCCGGCGTATGACCGGGACAAGCAATAACGGAAATTTTTTCGTCACCGAATTGGAGAATATCGCCATCGTTGACCTGCTTGCACGCACCATAAAAACCGTCATCAACTCCAAGGAAACCAAGATAGCAATTTTGGGACGAGTCAGCAAGTGCAGCTGCATCCTCCGCGCCTACATAAACGGCTTCACACACACTTACCCACGAGCTAATAGAAAGAATATGATCAAAATGCGCGTGAGTCAGAAGAATATATTTTATCCTGCCCGCAATTTCCGGATGAGCTTTTATTGATTCGTAATAATCTGCCGACGGATCTATCACAGCAAACTCTCCCGATGACGAAATTAGATAACAGTTCGATCCGTACGGTGCAGAAGGCTGCAATTTCCAAATATCTAACATAAAAACCTCAAATCTGCCCAATACTCCATTATACCCGATAATTATATCATATATTTTTAAAAATGTCTATCTGTTTTTAAACTTTTTTTACTTTTTTCATAAAATAATAATGTGCGGAAGGCGCAAAGGAGGTTTTGATTTTGAAAAAAAGCATTGTAACTGTAAAAACAATCACCATCGGACTTAAAGCAAAAAAGATTCTGTCGGGTCGCGGTATTAAATCAAGCCTCATTAAAATAGATCACACAAAATCTCAAAACGGATGTCAGTACGGACTTGAATTTAACGAACAGAATTTCTATGAAGTGGTATCCGCGCTACGCGAATACGGAATAGAATATGGAGTATACGAGCCCAAATGATATATTTTGATAATGCCGCAACATCATTTCCTAAGCCAAAGCGAGTTATCAGAGAAGTCACAAGATGCCTCACTCAATACTGCGGAAATCCCGGACGAAGTTCTCATAAATTAGCGCTTGCAGCCGCTGACAAAATCTTTGAAACGCGGGAAATTATATCGGATTTTCTCGGTAACAAAAAATCCGAAAACGTAGTTTTTACGCCAAATGCAACCTATGCTCTTAACCTGGTGATCAAGGGGTTAATTGCTCGAAAGTGTCACTGTATTATTTCGGATCTAGAACACAATTCAGTGCTTCGTCCATTGTATAAATCACTCGATAAATACGATGGCGATTTTTCAATTTTTGATAGTAATCTACCCGTAAACGAAGCGATACCGCCCTTGATACGTGACAATACAGAAATAATAATCAGTACACTCTGCTCAAATGTAACAGGTCAAACTGTAGATTTAAAGGAATTATCAAAAATTGCGATCCGTTATAATTTAAAGCTCATAATTGATGCATCGCAGTATGTCGGACATACGAGCATTGATTTGTCCGACGTATATTATACGGCGTTTTGCGCGGCGGGACACAAAGGTCTATTCGGTATTCAAGGCAGTTCGTTTGCGATTATAAACGATCACAAGCTTTTTGATACCTTGACCGAAGGCGGAAGTGGAGTAGATAGCTTTTCGCGGATCATGCCGATCCTGCTGCCCGAAAGATACGAGGCGGGAACCTTGTCAACACCGGCGATAGCAAGCCTTGGGGAAGGGATAAAATTTATTTCCAATATAAGCGTTAAAGAAATCGAAAAACGAATTTGCAATATGACCGGGCTTTTAAAAAGCGAATTTGACTCCATCCCGGACTTGACTCTTTACGGAGCAAATAACGGAATAGCATCCTTCAATCTACGCGAATATCCATCTTCATACGTGGCGCAGATGCTTGATAAAAATGGGATCGCAACGCGCTCGGGATTCCATTGTGCGCCGTTAATACACAACAAGCTTGGAACGAGTGAGAGAGGCGCTGTGAGAGTATCATTATCCTACTTCAATAACGAAAAGGAAGTCTACGAATTCTGCCGCATATTAAGGAAAATATAGAAAGAAGGCTTGAATCAAGCCTTCTTTCTATATTTTATTCTTTGCTTTTAAATCTTTTTACAGCGCGTATTACAGCACTTTGATACTGTGGATATGCATTTCCGTCACACAAAATAGTTACATCTGCATACTTTTTATAAAGCGGCGCTCTTTCATCAAACAGATCCTTGATAGTTTGTCCGGACTTCAAAACGATACCTCTCTTGGAGAAATCTCCTATTCGCTCCTTTACCGTTTCATAGCTGCAAAACAGATAAAAAATCTTTCCAAGATCTCCAAGATGCTTCATTCCGGCATCGGAATAAACTGCGCTGCCGCCCGTGGAAATAATTAGATTATCGCCTTCGATAGACAAGAGAACCTCTTGCTCTATACGTCTGAATTCCTCCACTCCAAGCTCGTCAATGAGCTCCTGCAGTTTTTTGCCGCAACGTTTTTCTATGAGCTTATCTGAATCTATCAATTTCATTTTTAGTTTGCCCGCAATCGCGCGTCCCATACAGGACTTTCCGCATCCGGGCATTCCAATAAATGTAATAACCATTTTATGCCTCGTTTTATATGCCTAAAATTAAAAATAAATATAGTTTTGCTTATTGGTTTTAAAAATCTGCGCCGTATATGCGGACAGCTCAAATAAGGTTTGCAACTGCTCTTGTCCTTCGGTTATAAGCGCTTTTGCAGGTGACGAGAATTCTACCCGGTGACTATGTTTACTGTTATTAACATATGTGATATATGAACATTCGCTGTCACATCTTTCGAAAACGAGCGTGCTTTCATCGAGATAAAGAAGATTGAAATCCCCCTCCTTATATACCGGGTTGCCGCGTCTTATCATTCCGACTCTTCTAAAATAGTTGATAAGATTTATATCCTCGCGCCCCCATGGATAAGGCATCCTATTGAATGGGTCGTGATACCCTTCGAGTCCTGCCTCGTCACCATAGAATACAGTCGGTATTCCGGGGATGGTGGAAAGTATGGCATAAGCCATCCTGAGTCTTCGTTTCGCGATACCTCGCTCAAGATCGTTCATCTTCTTTTTGGAGAGATACTCGTTGCTTCTGCCATCAGAGCGTTCTCCGCCCAGCACCGTAAGAATACGCTCAGTGTCGTGTGTGCCAAGAAGATTCATCTGCATATTGCGTATTCTGGAAGGAGCATTGTCCAATATATCCGTCAGCGCATACTTAAGGGAAGCCGTATTATGTGCGGTTAGAAAATCTATTATTCCCGTGCGGATAGGATAATTCATTACTCCGTCGAGCTCGCTGCCGAGGAAATATTTTTTTCTAACATCATAGGCAATCTTGTTAGATCCATCCTCCCAGACCTCTCCGTATAGCACGGATTTTTTGTTATGACGATTTAATCGCTTCTTTATTTGCGATATAAAATCATCCGAAAGCTCATCCGCAACATCGAGCCTGAATCCATCTATTCCAAGTCGTGCATACTTGTCAATAACGCCGTCATTACCGACGAAATACTTTCTGCAAGACGGCTTATCAGGATGAATTCTTGGTAAAATATCTATCCCCCACCACGACGTGTACTTATCGGGATATTCCTGAAAATCATACCAAGAATAATAATCGGAGCGTTTTGATTGATAGGCGCCGACCGTGTCGTAGTTCCCTTCCTTGTTGAAATATAAGCTATCCGATCCGGTATGGTTAAATACACCGTCAAGTATAACGCCTATTCCTTTATCTTTAGCCTTGGCAATGAGATCAACGAATGCCTCCTCACCGCCAAACATAGAATCGACCGTCATATAATCACCGGTATCATACTTATGGTTTGATGCAGCGTCAAATATCGGGCTTAAATATATTGTATTTACTCCAAGCGACTTCAAATAATCAAGCTTATCCGTTACGCCCCAAAGAGTTCCGCCCCAAAAATGATTATTTTTAAGCGGAGCGCCGGGATATATAGGATACTCCGGGATAACACGCCAATCATCATCGGTTATCGTCCCAGGTTTAGACTGCGTTTTTCCGCCTTTATTGAATCGATCAACAAATATGTGATAAATAATTCCACCCAGCTTTTCATCATTCTTTTCATATTTAAAATCCGAAACAGAAAGCTGATATAGCGAGTTTTTGCAACAATTACAGGAAAATACCAGATCACATCCGCTCTTATACCCATAAAGTTTACCACATTGCGACTCGATTTCTATCATAAAGAAATACAGACCTACGCCAAGCTCGTCGGGAACAAAATCTATCTCGTAAACATCGTATTCATTTTTACAATCAGACCACCGTGCCGGCAAACAGCAAATATCGTCCTCAAGGCTCTCGCCCAAAATACGCACAAACGCAGAAACGACTCCCAAAAGCCTTGGGAGTTGTATTCTGATTTTAGCCGCCTTACTAATCTCAAAGGCAGAAGAAGTGCAGTATTTATCGCCGTGGGCAAAGGAAACTTTGCCAACCAAGCTCTCAGCCCTATTATCAAAAAATAGAAGCGACCTCAATTTGTTTTCCTCTGGTGATCAAATTTTAGACTTGTTTATAGGAGTAATATGCCAAATTTCATTAGCATATTTTCTTATACTGTTATCCGATGCGAACACGCCGCTGGTAGCGGTGTTCATAAGCGATTTTTTAGCCCAATCCTCGCCTGTCTTGTAATCCTTGATAGCATTCTTATAAGCATACATATAGGATTCAAAGTCAGCAAGACACATAAACGGATCCGCAACTCCGTAATTTGCGTTGATAAGGTAATCCGCAATATGAGAGAAGTCCTGCCCGCCGATAGGACGGTAAAGTCTGTCTATAACGCCCTTGAGCGTTGCAGAGCTATGATAATAATCTCTCGATGCGTATCCGTTTCTCCAAAGCTCTTCGACTTCGTGAGTATTAAGACCGAAGATATAGGCGTTTTCTCTGCCAACCGCCTCAACGATCTCAACGTTTGCGCCGTCAAGAGTTCCGAGAGTTATTGCGCCGTTCATCATAAGCTTCATACATCCGGTACCGCTTGCCTCTTTACCGGCAAGAGAAATTTGCTCGGAAATGTCCGCTGAAGGAATAAGCACCTCCGCCAGAGAAACGTTATACTCCTCCATGAATACGATTTTAAGTCTATCCTTAGTAAGAGGATTGCTCTCAAGCTCCTTAGAAAGGAACCAGATAAGCTTAATGATTTTTTTAGCCATAACGTAACCGGGCGCCGCCTTACATCCAAAGATAAAGGTTTGTTTTGGAATGTCGGTGTTGGGATTCTCAAGTATCTCGTTGTAAAGAGCGATTATTTTTAGGACGTTAAGAAGCTGACGCTTATATTCGTGCATTCTCTTGATCTGAACATCGAATATAGAATCCGCATCAAGTCTTCTGCCCGTCTTTGCAAATGCATAGTGAGCGAAGACCTCCTTATTATGATGCTTGATATCGGCAATCTTAGCGAGCACTGAAGGATCATCCTTATACTTGGCAAGCTCAATAAGATGACTTGCATCTTCTCTGAAATCACTTCCGATGAGCTCGTCGAGCATACCTGCCAAGGCAGGATTTGCCGTATTGAGCCATCTTCTGTGTACTACGCCGTTTGTAACGTTAGTAAACTTCCAGGGAGTCATCTTATAAAAATCGTGGAAGATCGTCTTCTTGAGGATATCACTATGAAGAGCGGAAACGCCGTTAACGGTGTGAGATCCAACTACCGAAAGATTAGCCATTCTAACCTGATTATAGGCAACGATAGCCATTCTCGAAATTCTGTCCCAATCACCCGGATAGAGATTCCAAAGATCAGCGGTAAATCTCTTATTGATCTCGTTGACGATCATAAATATTCTCGGAAGCTTCATAGCAAAGAGATCCACTCTCCAGCACTCAAGCGCCTCGGGAAGAACTGTGTGGTTTGTGTAAGAAATAGTTTTTACAACCACGCTCCATGCATCGTCCCACGTGTAAGAATATACGTCCATAAGGATACGCATAAGCTCGGGAATAGAAAGTGCCGGGTGGGTGTCGTTTATATGGATAGACACCTTATCCTCAAAGCCCGCAAGAGATCCGTGCTCTGCAAAATAATCACTGATTATAGACTGAAGAGACGCAGATACAAGGAAATACTGCTGGGTGAGTCTCAAAAGCTTACCTTCATCGTAGTTATCAGCAGGATAAAGCTGCTTGGTGATCTGCTCAGCATTGTTGTTATTCATATTCATGATGTAATTGCCGAGAGTCGTAGTAGGACCACCAAGATTAGGCTGAACCTGTCTTGCTCTCCAGAGTCGAATAGTATTAACCGCGTTGGTAGTAGTACCGGGAATAAGAAGATCGTACGGTACAGCCTTAACCTCATCATAATCGTAATTAATGAACTTGAGCTCTCCGTTCTCGGCTCTCTCCTCGATCTTACCGCCAAGTCGTATTATAAGACTGCGCTCGGGATGCGGTACGAGCCACACACCGCCGGATGCAAGCCACTCGTCAGAAAGCTCAACCTGCTCTCCCTCGACGATCTTCTGCTTGAAAAGACCGTTCTCGTAGAGCAAGGAGTATCCGTTCGCGGCATAGTCCTGTGCAGTCAGAGAATCCATAAAGCAAGCCGCAAGCCTACCAAGACCTCCGTTACCTAGACCGGGGTCTACCTCACAAGCAAATACCTTCTCAAAGGACGAGCCAAAATCGGAAAGTATTGAACATAGTTCATCGTAAACTCCAAGGTTAACAGCATCGTTTTTGAGAGCCCTTCCTACAAGGAACTCCATGCAAAGATAGCATACCTTTTTGCCATTAACTGCTTTGATTCTTTTCTTAAAATCGTTCCTGTAATCTATCATAATGTCTTTAAGAACAAGAACGGTAGCGTTATAAAGTTGTTCTTCGGTGGCGCTCGAAGGGTCGAACACGCCCCTGGTAATTAGCTTCGCCTCGATTCTTTCGCGAAGCTCCTGCTTGGTTATTTTATCCTTTGCGCCTGTGATGGGATTTGCACTTGCTTTATTTATCATTTTGTTTTGTTTTCCTACCAATTCAGAAGATTGTTATAAATTTGCATATATTTTGCGGCAGAACCATTCCAAGTAAAGTCGCAGTTCAACGCGCGCTTTCTGAGCTCTGACCATTCCTTCTCGTCCTCGTATACCTTCAAAGCACATTCTAACGCATAAAGAAAATCGTGAGCACTATAGTTTGAGAAATTAAATCCGTTAGAATTCTCGAGTCCGTAAGGAATGATCGTGTCGTAAAGACCTCCGGTCGCGCGAACGATCGGAATAGTACCGTACGAGCAGCATATCATCTGAGCTAGACCGCAGGGCTCGAACTTTGAGGGCATCAGGAAGATGTCAGCGGATGCATACAGCTTCTTGGATATAACTCTGTCGAACTTGAGAAGCGCCCTAAGGTTGGAATGTCTTGACTCAAGCGATCTGAGAGCATCTTCATACTCCTTTTCTCCAGTGCCGAGAACAATCACCTGTATCTTCTTGGAAAGCATTTCCTCAGCAATATGAAGGAAGATATCTATTCCCTTCTGTGTGGCGAGTCTGGTGATCATTACCACGAGAGGAATATTCGCGGCAGTATCAAGACCAAGCTCCTCACAAAGAGCCTTCTTATTTTTTGCCTTGCCGGATTTTACCGTTCTCTTGGTAAACGGAAAAGCGATATCTCCGCCCTTATCGGGAGAGAAATAGCTGTAATCAATGCCGTTTATTACGCCGTCAAGCTTATGCGCATTCTCGGTTATGATACCCTGAAGTCCGAAACCATAGAATTCATATTGAAGCTCGCGCGCATAATTCGGGCTAACGGTAGTGATGTAGTCCGAGGTAACGAGAGCGCCCTTCATAAGATTGATGCAGTTATCAAACTCAACCACGCTGTAATACTTTCTGTCAAGCGCAAATACGTCTCCAAGAATATAAGGATCAAACTTACCTTGATACTCAATATTGTGAATAGTATACACGGTTTTAATACCGCTAAGATCGGAAATATGAGCGTATTCCGTCTTGAGATATACAACTGTAAGCGCTGTCTGCCAGTCGTTAGCATGGAGAATTTCGGGAATGTACCCGGTCTGGAGCATAAACTCAATTACCGCAGTCGAGAAAAATGCGAATCTTTCGGCATCGTCAAACTCACCGTAAAGTCGTCCTCGGTCAAAGTAATAATGATTTTCGATGAAATAATAGTCTACGCCGCTGTTGTTAATCTTGTACACCGTTGCGCCCGTATTTCTCCAGGAATAACGGAAGCTAAGGTCAATGACCTTTTCAAGCTTTTCACGGTGTTCTGGCTTCATCGTGTCGTAAAGCGGGACTATTACACCAACCTCCGCATCGGGATGGTCCTGAACCATGCTTTTAGGCAATGCGCCCATAACGTCGCCAAGACCGCCGCTGGCAGCATAAGGCGCAGCCTCGCTTGCTACATATAATATTTTCATATAAGCCCTTCCAATAATTAAACTTTACGACCCTTCTGTACGTAGAAAGGCATATTCTCGTTGCCGGAAAGCTGAACGTTATCACTCACATGAACGTCCTTATCGGTAACGATGCAATTAAGCTTGGAGTTTTTGCCGACATAAGTGCCGCTGAAGAGGACGGAGTCTTTAACGACCGCGCCTTTGGAAACATGAACACCTCTGAAGAGGACGGAATTGATAACCGTTCCCTCAATAACGCATTCGTCAGCAATCATTGAGCTCTCAACCTTAGCCCCCTCCTTGTAAACCACGGGAGCGGAATTGTGAACTCTGGTAAATATTGGAGCTTCCTTCTTATAAAGGAGCGAAGAACGGGCCTCATCGTTCTTGGCAAGAGTAATCGAATATTTGTAATAATCAAGGAAGCTGGATACGGAAGCTACGAATCCGTTATATCTGTAGGTTCTGTAATTCTGTGCCTTGAAGTTCTTGAGCATAAGGTTAGTAAGGCTGTGAGTATTATATCCCTGCGCTTCCTCAATAAGCTTACGAAGATAAACGGTAGACATAACGAATATACCGAGCGAAAGCTCAGGGTTTCTCTCTGTGTATACCGAGCTCATAGTAATATCCGTAACCTTGCCAGCAACGGATGAAAGCATCATTCTGGGATTTTTTGAAGAATAGTCGGGAGCTGTCTGCTGAGTAACGAGAGTAATCTTCGCTCCGGTAAGCTCATGAGACTTAACTACATCCGCAAGATCGATATTCAGCACATTGTCTGAATCCATAAGGATCACGTAGTCCTCATCAAACTCGTCAATGTATTCCTTCATACTGATGAGAGCCTCCATATGAGTGGAGAACATCTTTGCGGTAGAGGAATGCGCGGTCTGGTAAGGAGATATAATGTGAATACCTCCTGAACGGCGCGCAAGATCCCAGTCCTTACCGCTACCAATATGCTCGGTAAGAGAGCGGTAATTGTAGTTTGCAACCACGTTTATATTAGAGATATTCGCATTAACCATATTGGAGAGACAGAAGTCTACGAGTCTGTATCTGCACGCAAATGGAATCGCGGCAACCGTTCTGTCACTTGTGAGTCTGGAGAGAGTATTATCATTCAAACTTGAGAAAATAATTCCTGCTGCATTGATAGCCATTATTCTTACCTCCTTGATTACTTTCTTTCAGCGAAAACGGTCGTTCCCTTAGCTACGATCGCAATATCGCTCTTATCAGCGTTTTCCTTGCCTACCGTAGCCCCAAATTCAACTACCGTATCCGAATCAACGATTGCGGAATAAACCTTTGCGCCGCTCTTGATAACGACGTCTTCCATAATAACTGAGTCCTTGACCAGAGCCCCCTCTTCAATGACTACACCGCCGGAGAGGATGGAATTTACAACGGTTCCGTTGATCTTGCATCCCTCGGATATAAGAGAATTCTCAATTGTGGACTTAGGACCTATGTACTGAGGAGGACGAGCGGTATTTCTAGAGAAAATTCGGAAATCTCTGTCAGCCATGTTGAGTATCGGTTCAGCGCCTATAAGATCCATATTAGCTTCCCAAAGCGAAGATATGGTTCCTACATCCTTCCAGTAACCGTCGAACTTATAAGCAAATAGTCTTTCACCATTGTTAAGAAGGTTAGGAATAATGTTCTTACCAAAGTCGTTAGAGGAATTTTCATCAGCCTCATCTGCCTCAAGATAATCGATAAGTATCTTAGCGTTAAAGATGTAGATACCCATGGATGCCTGATTGTTCTTCGGATTCTTGGGCTTCTCCT
>CAYWPS010000061.1:0-10669 GCA_964460165.1 uncultured Ruminococcus sp.
TGGTTGAGAAGTTGTCGTCGGTGAGGACCATATCCGACGCGCCCTTGGCAACGTCAGTACCCGTGATACCCATAGCGCAGCCGATGTCGGCAGCCTTAAGGGCGGGGGCGTCGTTTACACCGTCTCCCGTCATTGCGACGACTCTGTCCTTCTTCTGCCACGCCTTGACTATTCTTATCTTGTTCTCGGGAGATACTCGCGCGTATACCGAGATATGCTCTACGCTCTCGTCGAGCTCCGCGTCGCTCATTCTGTCCAGCTCAGCGCCCGTGATAGCCTTGTCGCCATCCTCGAGAATACCGAGGTCGGATGCGATAGCCGACGCGGTAACGACGTGGTCGCCGGTGATCATGACCGGCTTGATTCCCGCCTCGCGGCAGGTAGCGACCGCAAATCTTACCTCAGGTCTGGGAGGATCTATCATACCTACCAGTCCGAGGAAGGTGAGTCCCGACTCAAGAGAAGGGGAATCCACGGTCTCGGGCAGCGAGTCGATCACCTTGTATCCGACCGCGATGACTCTGAGAGCCGCGCGGCTCATCTCCTCGTTCATACGGGCAGCCTTCTCTATATCGCCGGACACGGCGATGGACGCCATAACGTCAAACGCGCCCTTGGTAATGACCACGTTCTTGCCGTCTATGACGTTAACGGTGGTCATAAGCTTTCTGTCAGAGTCGAAGGGGAGCTCTGCGATACGGGGGCTCTCGGCGTTGAGAGCCTCCTTCGTCATACCCGCCTCGTGCGCCGCGAATACTATCGCGGTCTCGGTGGGATCGCCGATATGCTTCACGCCCCCGTCCTCGAAGATGACCGCGCCGTCACAGCAAAGGGTCGCAAGCTTCAGAAGCTCTTTAAGACGCTCGCCGTCCGTGCCTATCTCGGTGAGGGTATCGTCGCCGTCAACGTAAGCCTTGACGAGAGTCATTCTGTTCTGTGTGAGAGTACCGGTCTTATCCGAGCAGATCACCGATGCGCCTCCGAGAGTTTCGACCGCGGGCAGCTTACGGATAAGAGCGTTGCGCTTGACCATTCTCTGCACTCCGATGGATAGCACTATCGTAACGATGGCCGGGAGCCCCTCGGGAATAGCGGATACCGCAAGCGATACGCTGGTCATAAAGATATCGAGAGGATCGTTTCCGCTGGCAAAGCCGACGGCGAATATCACGCCGCAGCACGCGAGCGCGAGTATACCGAGATACTTACCGAGCTCCGCGAGCTTCTTCTGCAAAGGAGTTTCGGTCTCGCCCTCGGAGTCGAGCAGATTTGCGATCTTACCCATCTCGGTATTCATTCCCGTGGCGGTGACGACCGCGACGGCGGTACCGTAGGTGATGCTGCATCCGGAGAATACCATATTGCATCTGTCGCCGAGGGGAGCGTCGGGAGCTACTACGGCGTCCGCGTCCTTCTCGCTGGGGACGGACTCGCCCGTGAGAGCTGCCTCCTCGCTCTTAAGGCTGACCGATCGGATGAGCCTCGCGTCAGCGGGAACGAAATCACCCGCCTCGAGCTTGATGATATCGCCTGGAACGAGATCCTCGGCGTTGATCACCCTCTCCGCTCCGTCGCGGATAACTCTGGCGTGGGGCGCGGACATACCCTTGAGAGCGTCAAGAGCCCTCTCCGCCTTGCCCTCCTGAATAACGCCCATTACCGCGTTGAGCACGACGATAAGGAGTATGAGCAGGGGCTCGAAAAATTCGCCGTGGCCGCCTTTGGCAGCCTCGATGCAGGCGAGAGTAAAGGATACCGCAGCCGCCGCTATAAGTATAAGGATCATCGCGTCCTTAAACTGATCGACGAATTTCATAAAGGTGCTTTTCTTTTTCTTTTCCTTCAGCGCGTTTTTGCCAAAGCTTTCGGCAAGCTCGGCAGCCTTAGCGTCGCTAAGACCGTTGGCGCTGTCTGTGGCGAGGCGGCTTAGCACCTCGTCAGCGGGTCTGTTGTGAAAATCCACTTGATCTATCTCCTTCATTTTGTTATAAATCCCGTTCATTTTATCATTGCCACACATCAGAAGCAATAGACATTTTCTTATGATTGTTACATTTTTTACCTAAAATAAAAAAGTGGCGGTTCACACCGCCTGCGGAAAATAATAAAAAAAGACTTGATTTATTTTCAAACTTATGCTATAATCTTTCGGTGTAAGGGAGTAGTCGGCACTCTTGTGTGATGGCAGTTCAACATCATGGCTTGCTATGCAGGTCTGGCGCCATCGTATGCGACGAGACTTATCTGGTTGTCAGGTAGGGCTCGTTTTTTTGTTACCCTATCTTCAACAAAAAAACCTATAAAAGTTTTTTACGGAGGCACAAATGGCGGATTCAAGCATTACGAAAGCGGCTCTCGGAGGAGCTTTGAAAAAGCTGGTTACCGAAAAGCCCTTTGAGAAAATAAGCGTAGGAGAGATATGCGATCTCTGCAATATGAACAGAAAGAGCTTTTACTACCACTTCCACGACAAGTACGAGCTCGTCATCTGGATATTTGAAAACGAGTTTGTCAGCAATATGACGAGCTACGTCAAGGGCAACGTCTGGGAATCCATGTCCATGCTCTGCAATTATTTTTACAAAAACAGGGCTTTCTATAAGAGGATACTCATGATCGACGGGCAGAACTGCTTTACCGAGTATTTCTCCGACCTGTGCAAGAAGCACTTTGCGGACAGAATTAAAGAGAGGCTCGAGGGAATAACCGTAACCGACAAGAACATTATACTCTACTCCAACTTCTTCGTTTACTCGGTCTATATGTGGCTCACACGCAACGACGGCCGCGACGACGTCGAGTTCGTCAAGGATCTGAAGAACAGCGTGGTCTTCGGCGCAGAGCTCGCGTGTATATTCACAGCCGATGACAGAAAGCAGATAATGGATAACGAAATTACGGAGAAATACCGAATAATCTGTAAATAATAATTTTCAAAAACAAGCGAAACAGCGCCCGACGCTTTTTGGTCAACCTCCCGCTGCGCAGTTTCAATTGAATATAAAAAGCACTTATGACAAGCGGCAAACCGTTGCGCGTCATAAGTGCTTTTTCGCTGTTTTGGCGGTATTACGCCTTCTTCATTTCCTCGAGTATCGCTTTAAGGAGGTCCTCCGTGGTAGGATTGGCAAGTCTTTCGAGTCTCGCCTTCTCCTCAGCCTCTGCCTTAGCCTTTTCCTCAGCCTCGAGCGCAAGGCGCTTCTTCTCAGCCATAAACTGCTCGATGTTGTCGTCGGTGAGATTGATGCCTCGCTTCTTCATTTCCTTGAGATCCGCCTTGGTGGGGACGTCGTCAAGAAGCCCGGATATAAGCTTCTTGTGTCCGTCGCGGAGCGTGTTAACTACCTTAACTATCGAGAACAGAACTACCGCAACGAGGAGGAAATTGATTATAGCGTTGATGAACGCGCCCCAATCAATATATATCGACTGAGTAAGGTCTACCTCGCCGGTCTCAGCGCTCACCACCTTGGTCAGGAAGGTGTATATCTCGCTGAGCGAATTAGCGCCGAATACGAGAGCGAGCAAATAGTTGATGATGGGCTTCAGTATGTTGTTACTGAGAGCGTTTACGATAGCCGTAAACGAGCTACCTACGATAACACCGACAGCCATATCCACTATGTTGCCGCGCATTATGAATGTTTTGAATTCTCCAATGATCTTCTTCATGGCGTTCTCCTTGTATGTTTTTTTGTGATCTGCTGAATCATTCCTCGTGTCCGAGGTCGTATACCGAGCGTATTTTCATAATTCTCTTAAGCTTTTCAACGGTGGTTATTCTCGGGGTGGTAAGACGGATACGCACGGGCGCTCTGCCGGTTATGTCAAAGTAGTTTTTGTCAAGGGCGACCTCCGCGCCCTCAAAGGCAATATACACTCCCTTGACGAAGCAATCCGCCGCGACCGTGGCTACGTACTCCGTTCCGTTACCCGATATCTCAACCGAGTAATTCGGCTTTAAAAAGGCAAAACGCTTGGTTTTTGTAAACAAATATATACCTCTCGAGGCTTCATTACTCTTATCCGAGACCGAATATAACAGATAATATTCGTGCTCATGCCCGTCAAGAACGCTGCCGAGATCCGCGCCGTGCACCTCGAGATTCGAGGACGCCCTCGCTCTTATCGGGAAGGAATCGCGGAAGACGGGCTGGTTTTTATTGTTCATTATAGCGTAGGCAAATACGCCTACGTAGTCCTGTCTCATATCATTGGAAACCGTAAATCTGACTCTCGTTCCCTTCTGAGTCACCGATATCCTCACCGGAGCAAAGAACGCCCGCTCGTAGTAGTGCAGCGGCTTTTTGCCTCCGTAATAGTCAACGGCAGAGGGGGAAAGCGACGGCCACGTGTCGTTCATGCGGCGCATCAGAATTCCGAGAGGCTTGCGCCCCTCTCTCCTCGCGGCCTCGACCTCGCGCATCGAAAGCTCTGCCGAGGACAGTCCCGTCACGTAGGACAGCTCCCTCATCCCGTTGGCGTACGGATAATCTCCGTATGCGCGGGAAAGCATGCTTATCACGGAATCCGCGCTTGCTCCGTGGAGCTCGAAAACGTCAGAGCCGAGATTTCTGTTGTCCGGCTCGGTAAATCTGACGACGGTGCCGTAGGTAGGAAGCGAATCCTGACCTACGCGGACGAAATACTGCCTTGACTCGCCCTTCAGATCAAAGACGTTCATGCCGTCAAAGGCAGAGAAGCTTCTGGCAAAATCCCCCGCCTCGCTATCCGATGCAAAGAGTCCCGCCACACATTCGTTGCCGACTATGACCGCAAGGGACGGATGGTGCGCCATCCTCGTGAGATTGTCTCGAAGCTCGCGCTTGACGTTCTCTGCGAAGCCGTTTCCGCAATCAGCAGGGACGGCGGCTGCGGGGAGCTCCGCCCACACGACGAGTCCTAGCTCATCGCAGGCGTCAAAGAAGTAATTTTCGGGGTAATACCCGCTGCCGTGTATAAAAATCGAGTTAAAATTGGCAGCCTTGGCAGCCTCGAGGAGCGCCCTGGTCCTCTTTTCGGAGAGCCTGGACAGCAGCACGTCCTCACACATATACTCACCGCCCATGGCAAGCATAGGCGAAGCGTTGACCGAAAGATACGCGCGCTCGCCGTCCCTCTCGAGAGAGACCGTACGCAGACCGATATTCATCTCGTAGGTATCCTCTATCTCGCTCTCGGAGTAGAGATTGACATTGAGCTTGTAAAGATTCTGCATACCGAGTCCGTTCGGCCACCAAAGGTTCGGGTCGGTGATGGTTATGCTTCCCTCGCCTCCGGCAAAGCCGCAGAAATACACGTTGCCCGCGGGCGAGGTAAGCGTCGCGACGGCGCGTGAGAGCTCGTCGTAGCCTACCGTGTTGATGAACAGGTCGAGTCTGACCGAGCTGTCGGAATGAGTCTGCTTTACCTTTATATCCGAAATGATCTTGTGGTTGAAGGCGACTATCTCTATCTTGCGGAATATTCCCATATCCTTGAGCGCGGGACAGCCGTCCGAGCCAAGCATCGCGTAAGGACGTCGCAGACAAGGATCGTCACCGGGAGCGGTAAATACGAGCTTCAGTGTATTCTTGCCTAAATTCAGCTTCGTCTTCACCTCGAAGTCGTATGTACGGTGCATATTGTCGGTAACGCCTATCTCCTGCCCGTTCACCTCGATGCGGCAGAGCGTGTCAAGTCCCGAGAAGCGTAACAGCACGTTCTTCATCGACATTATCAGGGGCGTGATCTCAAATTCCGCGCGAAAAACGCATCCGCGCGCGGAGTAGCGCGAAAGTCCGGCGGCATTGTCCGAAACCGACGGGTCGCCTATCACACCGTTATCGAATAAAACGGAATACAAAGAGCACGGAGCCGTACACTTAAGTCCCGCGTACTCGCCCGAGTCCATCAAAAAGCTCTTTATCTCCTGTCTGACCATAAGTCCCCCTCTGGCAAATCGGATCCTCATCTGACCTTGACTGCGCGGGATCCGTTTTTTTGCCTCCTTCACGTCGTTTATACTCTATTTTACCACAAACGATATATTTTTTCAACTATTTGCGCGGTGTAAATATGCACAAACCGCGTTAATCTTTTTTGTTCAACCAACCAAAATTCCCGAATACACCCAAATGTGTCGGCAATTCTATTGAAATATTTTAAAGTTTATGTTAAAATAGGGTGCATAAATGGAAAAGGAGTTCTATTATGAAGCTTAAAAAGGTTTTGTGTTTATTTATGATGCTCGCCGTCGTGCTTTCGCTTGCGTCGTGCGCACTCTGGAATAAACTCCCGTTCGTTAAGACCAAGTACACGGTAGCGTTTGACAGCGCCGGCGGTTCAGAGGTCGAGTCCCAGACCGTCGTTAAGGGCGAGCTCGCGACAAAGCCCGAGGATCCAACCAAGGAGGGACATACCTTCGCAGGCTGGTTCAACGGTGAGGAGGAATGGAATTTCGAGACTCCGATAACAAATAATCTGATCCTCGTTGCTCATTGGGAGGCGGTCGTGATCAATTGCTCCTCTCACACGGATGAAAACAACGACGGCAGATGCGATAATTGCAGCAAGGCTATCAATTACAGGATCTTGTACATACACGACGGCGTCAACCTTCGTCTGACCCCCTCGAGCTATAACTGTGAGACTACGGAGCTTCCCCTGCCCACAGCGCCCGACAAGGCGCATTACGTCTTCACCGGCTGGTATTCCGACACGGAGCTCACCAACAAGGTCGAATCCTTTAACCTTGATCAGATCGGCAACGTGACCCTGTACGCAAAGTACGAGCTCCTCGATTATAAGGTAACCTACTATCTTGACGAGGGTACGAACTCCCCCGAGAACCCCGCGTCCTACAATATTAACAGTCTCATCACAGAACTTAAGGACGCTACCAGAGACGGATATTATTTCAGAGGCTGGTACACCGACGCTAACTGCACCGTTCCCTTCGAGGGAGTTGACGAGCAGACCGCGGGCGATCTCATCATCTACGCTAAGTGGGAGCTTGCGCCTAAGTCCTATAAGATCACCTATCTTGACCACGAGGGCAACGAGCTTGAGACGTCGGGCTTCTTCGTTGAGAACAGCGATCAGCCCTTGAAGAAGGTGTCTGACTTTGCCGATTACGTGCTCCCGGAAGGCTCTACCTTCCTTTACTGGCTTGACACGGCTACCGACCTCGTTTGCTACGCCATACCGGCTGATGCGGAGGCAGGTCTCGTCGTAAGGGCTGTCATCACCACCGGAGCTGCGTACGATCTCAATCTCTACGTTGACAGATACCTTAACGCGAGCATCAGCGTCAAGTTTGACGAAAACGGATTGCCCAATCTTCCCGTTCCCGTAAAGGCGGGCTATACCTTCGACGGCTGGTACACCAACGACGACCGTTCCGGCGAAAAGGTCACCTACATTCCCGCGGGAACTACGGATGACGTGTCAGTCATAGGCTTCTACGAGCCTAACGAATACACCATAAAGTATTATCACGAAACGACCGAGCTTTCCTTCGATCTTTCGATCTATACCATTTCCGAGACGGATATCGAGTTGCCCGAGGTTCCCGAGCTTGAGGGCCACATAGTCAAGGGATGGTACACCGCGGACGGTGTCAAGGTCACCTCCATACCGGCAGGCTCTATCGGAGATCTCGTCCTCTACGCCGAGTACGATCTCGTAACCTACACCATCACGTACTATCTGAACGGCGGTGAGAACAACGATCAGAACGTTACCGAGTATCAGTACGGTAACCTCCCCACGCTGCACGATCCGCTATCGAGAAACGGCTATACCTTCGACGGCTGGTATACGGACGCCACCTTCAGCGGTAAGGCTATTGCCGACATCAGCGACTGCGCTAACCGGAACGTGATCCTCTACGCTAAGTGGACGCCTATATCCAACAATAACGGATCGTCTACGCTTACCCCCGAGGTTCCCTTCTAAAATAAAATTGCGTTTACGGACGCGCATCGCCGATGTCCGATAACGCCTTAACTTAATAGTAAAAAGCACTTATGCTGAACGGTAAAAACCGTCGGTCATAAGTGCTTTTTCGTTATTTTTATCATGCTCCCTATGCTTGATCTTGAAAGATAAAGCTCGGCTTCGGGACGCGCCGATCTTACGTCAACAGTCAGGAGAACAGGTAAGCGCTGACGCAAAATCCTCGTCCGCCTCGATGAAAATATCCGCGCTCTCGTACTCCGAGCGCACCGAAACCATATACACAGCGTCGGCAAACATAGTGGGAAAATACGGATATTTGTATACGCCGCGCTCGCACTTGTGCTTGCGGTACTCCTTGCCGGACATTTTTCTGACCTCGGTAACGGAGCACAGATCAACACGAGCCAGCGTCTTTACCGTCTTGCCGACCTTCATGCTGACGAGGAAGGATTCCTTGCCTCCGTCCATTTTCACCTCGTAATAATACTCGGAGCCAACGTATCGGTTATACACGTATATCGCCGCGGTGATAAATCCGAGAGCAAATACCCAGAGTATGCCCGAATATCCGACGCCAAGGTTTGCGGCGCAGACGAATATCATAGACGTACCTATAAGGCCGAGAAATACGTATCTTGACGCCTTGTTCTTGGATTTTACGCTGACCGACATTTCGTTAAGCATTCGGCTTCTCCTTTCCCGATAGCTTGTATTCTCCGAGGGAGGAATACTCATCGGTGTTCTCGTAGATAAGAATATAGTACGGCGCCGCGTCGGGCAGACCGTTGATAGTTATCTTTATCCTGATCCAATCGGGCGTGTCGCCGTCCGGGAAGGAAACGTCATCAAAGACGAGCTTATAATAAGTGTACATCAGCAGATCCTGAGAGCTCACGTGCTCAAGCTCGCCTATTTTGTAAGCCTCGCCGCCATCCTCAAATGGAACGCGCTCGAGCTCAAAGGTAAACGGATCGTCGGCATCCGCGTCGATCCTCACGCCGTACTCCTTCTCTATGCTGTCAAATACCGACGAATTGTACCTGATCGAAAGCTGCAGCTGCCCCACGTCTTCGATTATTATAAGATTATCCGCGAAAAAGCTTGCGAAATCGGGATCGTCATAGGGCGCGCGCAGGGTCTGCGTCACAGCGCCGATGTCTCCTCCCGTAGAATTGTAATACTCTGTCAGCTCATCGTCGAAATATATATTTTTGATGCTCTTTGGGTAGTAGTTAAACAGTGCCACGCGGAACAAGACCACGCCCACGACAAGCAAGCATATGGCGATAACGAGAACCTTCAATACGGTCACGACGGGATTCTTGCTCCCGCCCGGCGCTTCGTCAACCTCGTTATAGTCGCCGTAGCGTTCAATATCTTCCATAGGACAACTCCTTTCGTATATATAGATTATAAAGGAAAGCGCAGACAAAGTCAAGGACGGAGGAAAATAATTTTTTAAAATTTAAGAGTCGGTATTGTAATCCGACTCGCTTTGTGCTAAAATGAGATCATCGGTACAGCAAAAATCCACACTCACGACTAAACGAGGTGCACAATGACAAGTACGACGAAGGAAATATTTGAAAAACACGAGATAAGAAAAACAAAAGCGCAACGAAAAGCCTTCCGCGAATACGTCACCAACGTCTCAAAAGAGCTTGGCTACGAGGCGAGGACAGAGAAGGCGGGAAGACGCGCAGAGAACGTGATCGTCGGAGATCCGGAAAGTGCCGAGGTCGTCTATACTGCGCATTACGACACCTGCGCGTTCATGCCTCTGCCGAATTTCATCACACCGAAGTGCATACCGATTTATATACTTTATCAGCTGATAATATCAATTATTGTTTACATAATACCCTTTACCGTTATGATCTCATCACGGCTTATCCTTGAGAGAACAGGCTCGGATATACTGTTTAAGGTAACGCTTCTGTCCGGCTATGCCCTCTTGCTTTTATTTACTTATCTTATGATGTCAGGGCCGGCAAACAAGCATACGGCAAACGATAACACCTCGGGCGTCACCCTGCTTATCGACATTATGACCGATCTGCCGAAGGAGCTTCGCGGCAAGACGGCGTTTATCTTTTTCGATCTTGAGGAGCTCGGAACTATCGGCTCAAAGGGCTACGCTGCCAAGCATAAGGAGCTGTCGAAAAAAATTACCGTTATAAACTTCGACTGCGTATCCGACGGCAAAAACATCCTTTTCGTACCGAAGAAGGGGGCTTATGACCTTGTGCCGAAGCTAGAGAGGGCATTTGCTCCGACAGATGAAAGCGAATACTCGGTAGAGGTAACGAAAGGCGGCGCGTTCTACCCCTCCGACCAGCGCAACTTCGACCGCGGCGTAGGTGTCTCCGCCCTCAAAAAATCAAAGCACGGCATCCTCTATATGGACAGGATACACACTCCCCGCGACACCGTCTACGACGAAGAAAACATAGCCTTTCTCAAAAACGGCGCGATCAGATTTGCCGCAATGTTAAGCCAAGAGGAAACGGTCGAATCGTAAAGCGAACGGCAACCATGAGCCCGCAGGCGAGAATAGCTGCCACCGTAAGCGACTGAGGGAGTGCGCGATATGACTCCTTCCACCGCAAGCGGTCCCCCTCCCTCAATGAGGGAGGCTTACGGGAGGAGCAAGCCCCTCCCCTACGGATCGTGCGTAGCCGCCTCTTAATTTTGCATTTTGCATTTTTTGCGGGAGGAGCAAGCCCCT
>CAYWPS010000062.1:0-10657 GCA_964460165.1 uncultured Ruminococcus sp.
CAACGACCTGCCGGGTATGAACCGGACGCTCTAGCCAACTGAGCTAATTCGCCATATTGTGCGGACTCTCATAAATCTCGCTTGAGTATTATATCACAGAAAGAAGGGAAAGTCAATAGCTTTTTGAAAAAATATTTTTCATTGTAATTTTTCGTTTTTCCGGAGTCTGAGTCGTGTGACGAGGTCGTCCTGTGTCGGTATGCATGTGCGCGTTGCGACGCTTTACTTGAGCGCGGCGATATTGACAAACGGTGCTTGGTGGTGTATAATAGCAACAGGAAACACAGTATATTGTTACCGCAAAGGAGAAAAATATGTCTGCACCCTTGCTTATCGGAATTGCGGGCGGAACGGGCTCGGGCAAATCGACGTTTGCTACGGGGCTCAAAAGGCTCTTTCCGAATGAGATAACTATAATATCCTACGACAACTATTACAAGCCGCAGGATCATCTCTCCATGGATGAGAGGATAAAGACGAATTACGACTGTCCCGACGCGCTTGACACCGACCTGCTTGTTAAGCATCTCCGCGTTTTACAGTCGGGCAGGGCGGTGGAGATCCCAAATTACGACTTCTGCATACACACGAGGCGCAGTGATTTTTCTGTCGTAGAGCCCACCCCCGTGATAATTGTTGACGGTATTCTGACCTTCCACGATGAGAGATTGCGTGAGATGTTCGACGTAAAGATATTCGCGGATGCGGATGCTGACGAGCGCATACTCCGCAGGCTAAGACGCGACGTTACCGAGCGCGGACGCGATATCGACGGTGTTATAAGGCAGTACGTCGATACGGTAAAGATCATGCACGGTATCTACGTTGAGCCCACCAAGAAGTATGCTGACATTCTGATAAACGGCGGCATGAATAAGACGGCTCTCGATCTCGTTGCGGCAAGGATATCCCGCAGGATAGCCGAGGAGGAGAGTAAATGAGAAGCGTGCTTAATAAGATCCTTTCCGTGATCTTTGCTATTTCGGTCGTGATACTTACCATAACCGTTTCGATAGGACTTCCTATCTACATACGCCCCTTCTACTACGCTCACGTCGACGCTCTTGATATGGAGGAGGAATGGGGGCTTGAGAGGGAGTATATAATCGAGGCGTACGACGAGGTGCTCGACTTTCTCACACTTGAGGGGCGTGAGTTCGGCTCGGGCGTGCTTCCTTTCTCGGAGGAAGGGAAGGGACACTTTGAGGACTGCAAGATCCTGTTTGACCTTAACAGAAACGCTCTTTTGCTCTCACTCGTGGCGGTCGTTTTGCTTCTGATCCTTAATAAGCTCGGCGCCGTGGAGCTCTCAAAGCCTCTCGGATACCCCTTGAGCTTTTTTGCAGGCGTTGGAACGCTCGTTCTCTTTGCCTCTCTCGCGGTAGTCGTAGCGCAGGATTTCAGCTCCGCCTTCACCGTCTTCCACCGGATATTTTTCCCCGGTAAGGATAACTGGATGTTCAACCCCTACACCGACCCGATAATCCTCTTTATGCCCCAGGAGTTCTTTATGAACTGCGCGATACTGATCTGCGCGTCTATTCTTCTTATCTCTGCCGCGCTCATCGTTATCGGGGCTGTGCGAAAGAGACGCTCTAAATAATCATTGTAAAAATAAAACCGCTAAAATGACAACCATTGTGTGCATTTTAGTGGTTTTTTGTTCTGAATTAGCGTTGAAAAGATTGTATGTTCGTGATTTTCAAGACCGATCCTGCGCTTATGTAAAGCTGGTCAACCTTACTTGCGTATGAAGTTTGTGTACACCTTGGATTCTCTCTCGATAGGCGGGAGCTGCTCCTTGCCAAGTCGGATGCACTTGATGAGAAACGCCATATTTCTGCCAAGTCCGCGCATGGTGTGCATGCCCTCCAGGTCACGCTCCGCATCCTCGGCGCTGTTGCCGTGCACCTGGTTCCAATATCTTGCCGATACTATGGGCATGTCGCTGATGGTGAAGTACTTGTTGAGTGCGTCAAATGAAGCGGTGCAGCCGCCCCTCCTTGCTGCCACTACCGACGCGCCAACCTTCATGCTTTTATCAAAGCGCGAGCTGTAGAACAGTCTGTCGAGCAGGGCGAGGAACGCGCCGTTGGGGGAAGCGTAATATACGGGAGATCCTATGATCAGACCGTCCGCATCCTTGAATTTCTCGGCGATCTCGTTTACTATGTCGTCGTGCACGCACTTCTTGAGCTTGCCGCAGGCGTAGCAGCCCGAGCATCCCTTGACGGTGAGGTGTCCTACGTGGATGATCTCAGCGCTCACACCCTCCTTCTCAAGCGTATCCGCGACCTCGCGCAGCGCTCTGGCGGTCGTGCCCTCCTTGTGCGGACTGCCGTTAAGAAGAATGACTCTTGGGGCAGAGGGATTATCGTAATTTATTTCTGTCATAGCTGTAAGCTCCTTTCCGTTTTTTACAATATATATTATATACCTTCTCTCATGAAAATGCAAGAGGGAAAAGATAAAGACGGAAAAATAGGCAAAATAATTATGAATAAATTGTAAATTATTAATATCTGATATATTGCGGCTGATGGGTGGGGCGGCGCTTTGCGGCTCCTCCCGCTCTTTGCTTTTTCTGTCACTTGACGCCTGTTTTTTGCTTGACGGGAAGGGCGTGTTGACTTATTTTTTTACCATAAAAATCGTCAAAATGCGCGAATGTAAACTTTGGTTTACCAAAAATTCAAGCGTTCTTCGTTCAAATATAAACCATCCTTAAGATCAGGGAAAATAAGGAAAAATTGAAATAATACTTGATATTATTCCAAATATATGTTATAATTTATAAAACTATTGCTTGCGCGTATTATAATGCACGATGGAAAGGAGCGGAGCGATCATGGAAAATAAGTTTGTGAGCCTTTTGTATCCGAGCGAGGAATCCGAGATATTCCACCGCAACAGAGCAAATTTGCCAAACGTCACCGAGGAAGTGTGCGACGAGCTCGGGCTGAACGAGATATTCGCGCTTAAGTCCTCGTCACTGACCGATTACTTCACCACCGACGAGAGCGTAATATCTTACAGACAGTCCACTATCCGCGACCTGTTATCCGTCCCCGAGCTTATCGAGACGCTGTCGGGTATTCACCCGATCCTTGACGATATCCGCGAGCTTCGCAGGCTTGATAACGAGAACGTCACGTCAGCGGACTCCTATTTATACAGCATCACCGAGATAGAGCTTTACGTCTCCTGCCTCGACACGCTCAGGCGCGGCTTCGGCGGCGTGAAGGGCAGAATAGAAAGTCCCGCGTTCCGCGCTCTTTCCGACTTTGTGCGTGAGCTCACCGAGTCCGACTATTACCGCGAGCTCAATGAGAAGCTCGAGGCTCTCTCTGACAGAGTACATGAGGTCAAGAGCATTACCATCGGCGTTAATCTTGACAGAGAGCTCCGTCCCGAGTCTGCCGGTGTTATTTCGATCAACTCCGAGCATTTCAAGTCCGGCAAGCTGCTTGACAAAATACTCCGTCTCTCCTTCAAAAACGACGCGTTTACCTGCATCGCCAACCTTGCCCCCTTCGGCAAGGGACAGAGCGACAACAAGCAGGAGGCACTCATCGGCGCGTTCAACGGCGCTATCGAGGACGTCTTCCGCTCCTCCGTCAAGGGCTGGAGAAACATCGTTGCGGATTACGTCATGGAGAACACCGACTTCCTCCTTAAGCTCCTTCCGGAGATCGAGTTCGTCTCCCGCGCGGCAGAGCTCCTTACGCGGCTTTCAACTCATCCCGGCTGCTCGATCTGTTACCCTGAGCTTGCGCCTATGGCGGATAAGCGCTTTGAGTCTGTAGGACTCTACAACCCGCGCGTCGCTCTTGCCATAGATGATGAAATAGTTACCAACGACCTCTCGTTTGACGACGAGGCGAGAATATACGTTCTGACAGGCCCTAACCGAGGCGGTAAATCGGTTATCACGGTCGCTCTCGGAGCGGCGCAGGCTATGTGTCAGCTAGGACTTCCCGTTCCGGCTGAGAGCTGCGTTATCTCTCCCGTCAGCGGCATATTCACTCACTTTCCCGAGGGTGCTGACGACACCATAGACAAGGGCAGGCTCGGCGAGGAATGTGCGCGCCTTAAGGAAATATTCGACTCGGCAGATGAGGACACCCTGATCCTGCTTGACGAATCCCTCTCGTCCACCGGAGCATACGAGGCGGCTTATATCGCCTCCGAGATACTTTCGGCGTTCGCGGTCATGAGATGCCGCGGTATCTTCTCGACCCATCTTCACGAGCTTGCCGCGTCGGTGCCGGATATCAACGAGCGCTCGGTAAGGCAGGGCGGTATCAAGCTTGATACGCTCGTGGCGGGAATTGAGGAGGGGCAGCGCTCCTTCAAGATATACAGAGCAAAGCCCGACGGCAAATCCTACGCCAGAGATATCGCGGATAAGTACGGTCTTTCCTTTGAGAATCTTATGGAAAGGATGGGCACAAACGGCTCTCGGAATTGATCATGGGAATAGTAATAGGTATAGACGTCGGCGGCAGTACGACGAAAATAGTCGGCTTCAGAGATGAAGGCGGCAGGCGTGAGCTGATAAGTCCTCAGCTCGTCAAGGCGAATGATCCTCTCACTGCTACCTACGGAGCATTCGGCAAGTTTACGGATGAAAATGATATCAAAATATCGGATATAGATAAGGTTTTAATGACTGGCGTCGGCTCCTCTTACGTCAAGCGCGACCTTTACGGCATCGACTGCGTGAGAGTTCCCGAGTTTGACTGCATAGGCAGAGGCGGCATATACCTCTCCGGCCTTGCAAACGCTCTCGTCGTCAGCATGGGCACGGGCACGGCTATCGTGCATGCGTGCGCTGACGGGAATATGAAGTATCTGGGCGGTACGGGTGTCGGCGGCGGTACGCTGCTCGGCCTTTCCAAGCTTCTTGTGGGCGCGGCTGACGTCGGACATATCAGCGAGTTCGTAGAGCACGGCGACCTCGGCAACGTTGACCTCAGGATCAAGGACCTTACCGCATCGGGCACACAGCCCGTGATGAACGCGGATATGACCGCGGCAAACTTCGGCAACGTATCCGATGTTGCTACCAAGGCGGATATCGCGAAGGGTATATCAAACCTCGTTTACGAGACGGTAGGTATGGTCTCTATCTTCGCCTCGCGTTCGGTCGGAGTCACGGATATCGTACTCACGGGCAATCTCACGAGGCTCGACTCCTGCATAAAGAAGTTCGAGGAGTTCAATCACCTCGGCTACGGCGTGCGCTTCACGGTTCCTAAGCTTTCAGAGTTTTCCACGGCTATCGGCTGCGCGATATCGGCGTTCAACTAAACAAATCTAATTATATAAAGGGATGCGGGATGAATATCTTTCGTTTTATTATACCTAAGAGCCTCGTCGAATATATAACGGTTGACAGTACGGTCAGGCAAGGCTTTGAAAAAATGCGTTTTCACAGATACGTCGCTATACCCGTACTCGACAGCGAGGGCAAATACGTAGGCATGCTTCGTAACGACGATATCCTTCAGTATTTTCTTTCGGTTGAGAGCTTTGACGTAAAGACTGCTGAGAAGACTCAGGTCGGTCATATAGTTGACGCATCCTACTCTCGCCCCTTGTATCACAATTCCACGATGGAGGAGCTATTTGAGCTCGTTAAGGAGCATAATTCCGTTCCGGTCGTGGACGATCGCGGCTGTTTTATCGGAATAGTTTTAAGGCGAGACGTTATGAATTTTTTACTCAGATATTACGACCCGGAAAAGAGGGTATGACGGCGTAAGCCGAAGCAAAACAGTTTTAATGTAAGGTGATGAGCCTTTAGTTTATATTTTGAAAATCTTACTTTGACGCGACCACGTCGGAAAGGATTAATGATGGCAGATCAGATTAAAAACGAGAACGTGGGAGAGGTAAGCTCCCCGACAACCGAGGTAAGCACGGCTCCTGATAAAGAGCCGGCGTTTGCCGCCCCCGAAAGCAAGACTCCCGAGAAGAACGGGGCTTCGGTCGACTCTTTTGCCGAGAGCGTACCGGAGAGAAAGCTTCCCGTATTCAGAGATGAAAACGGCGAGGAGAGCAACGAGCCCTCTGCAAGAAAAGGTTCCGTGCTCAGAAAGAGGGAGAGAAAGCTTCCCGTCTTTGCCAATGAGGTGAAGATGCATGAGGATGACGACGAGGATGGAGAATCCAACGCGGAGGCTGTTGATATTGATGACGGCGGCATCGTTATGTCAATGCCCGTTGTGTCCAGTGCGGCGACCTCTGCGCTTGCGACCGCAGCCGCTTCTTCGGCTGGCGGTAATAGCGCGCCCTCGGTATCCTCATCCGACAACGGTGCTGCAACCGCGGCACTGCCGGTCATGACGGGCGCTACGGACCTTCAGGATGCTTCCGGCGTAACCGTGCTTAAATCGGAGTCCGACGCAGATTATACGGCAGTGTCTCCGCGTGAGCGCGGCAAGATAGAGGCGGCAGCTCTTATTGCGGCACATAAGGAAGAAAAAGAGAGGATCAAGGCTCTTAAGAGCAGCAAGCAGAATACAAAAGAAGCGGCATCCGTAAGCGCGGCAAGCACAGAGGAGTCACCCGCTCCCGCAGCTGTCAGCGCAGAGCCCGGATCCATAGACGTTACCGAGACATACCCCGCTCCTGCCTCCGCGTCTAAGCGAGAGCGCAAGGTTGACCCCGGCATTGCCGAGGCGAAGGCGCTTCTTGCGGCTGACAAGGAGGAAAGACAGAGAGTAAGGGATCTCAAGCGCGGTAACGTAAAAGCCGACAACGTTCTCGTTAACGGAGAGCTCGATATAACGGATCCCTATGCGTTTGTTGCGACCGGAGCTCCGGCATCTGCGGGCGCGGCGAAAATTTACGTGCCTCTTAACACCGCCGAGCTGATAGGCGATCCCGGCAGGCTGGAGGCTAAGGAGCTTCTTGCGGCTGACAAAGAGGAAAGAGAAAGACTCAAGGAGCTCAAGAGAGCTAAGCGCGCGGAGTCCGCAGTCGTGGTCGAGACTGTTGATGAAGCCGGCGCTGACAACATTACGGTTGAAAACGCAGAGCCCGCAGTGGCTGAAAATACAGTTGCACCCGTTTCCCTTACCGTTGCGGATGCTGTAAATACGAATAACGTTGCGGATAATGACGCTCCCGCGGTAGCTGCGGAAGCGCCCGCGGATGCCGAGCTGACACCCGAGACTGCAGAAAAGTCTTCCAAGAAGGTGCTCGTGCTCCTTTCCGACGATAAGTCCGGGGATGCGTCGCCTACGGTCCGTATCGTGGTTCCTGACGACGTAGAGGTTGAGAGATATTCCGCCGCTGACGAAAATGCCGAGCCTGCGCTCGTTGCAGGCGAGGAAATATCCACCGCGGCTTACGACAGTAAGAATGATAAGGCTTCGAGAAATGCGGAGCTTGAGGCTATCGCTCTCGTTTACGGCGCGGATGCGGCAAGAAAAGCGGCGAAAGCCGGCGCTGAGCCTGTCAGACCCGAGACGGTTTATCCCGACGCCGAGGAGTACGTCGCTTCCAACGATACACCCGTGGTCGTTGCTAAGGCTCCTGAGGCTGTGAGGGAGATCTCACCCGAGTCCTACGACGCGTCAGAGCAGAAGAAGATAGATAAGCAGAGCGCCAAGGCGGAAAAGAAGGCGGAGAAGGAAGCTCTCCTTGCGGTAGCCGCTGCCGAAAAGCAGAAGGCTAAGGACGATAAGGCTGCCGACAAGGCGGCTAAGTCCGCTACTGCCGAGACGGCTCCCGCGGTTGCGGTAGTTTACGGTGACGCCGAGCCCTATTACGCTCCCGTTAAGGCGACTCCCGTTGCCGCCGTTAATGCACCCAAGGCGAAGTCGGAGATCTCACCCGAGTCCTACGACGCGTCAGAGCAGAAGAAGATAGATAAGCAGAGCGCCAAGGCGGAAAAGAAGGCGGAGAAGGAAGCTCTCCTTGCGGTAGCCGCTGCCGAAAAGCAGAAGGCTAAGGACGATAAGGCTGCCGACAAGGCGGCTAAGTCCGCTACTGCCGAGACGGCTCCCGCGGTTGCGGTAGTTTACGGTGACGCCGAGCCCTATTACGCTCCCGTTAAGGCGACTCCCGTTGCCGCCGTTAATGCACCCAAGGCGAAGTCGGAGATCTCACCCGAGTCCTACGACGCGTCAGAGCAGAAGAAGATAGATAAGCAGAGCGCCAAGGCGGAAAAGAAGGCGGAGAAGGAAGCTCTCCTTGCGGTAGCCGCTGCCGAAAAGCAGAAGGCTAAGGACGATAAGGCTGCCGACAAGGCGGCTAAGTCCGCTACTGCCGAGACGGCTCCCGCGGTTGCGGTAGTTTACGGTGACGCCGAGCCCTATTACGCTCCCGTTAAGGCGACTCCCGTTGCCGCCGTTAATGCACCCAAGGCGAAGTCGGAGATCTCACCCGAGTCCTACGACGCGTCAGAGCAGAAGAAGATAGATAAGCAGAGCGCCAAGGCGGAAAAGAAGGCGGAGAAGGAAGCTCTCCTTGCGGTAGCCGCTGCCGAAAAGCAGAAGGCTAAGGAAGATAAGGCTGCCGACAAGGCGGAAAGGTCTGCTCCTGTGGTCGTTGCGGCTTCCGTATACCCCGACTCTGACTATCTTGAGGGTTATGATCCCTCCGTATTTGAGAACGTTCCGGTCGTTGATAACTCCAAGGCAGAGATGAAGGCTGAGAGGAGAGCAACGCAGGCAGAGCTCAGAGATCAGGCAGCGACAGATCTGCACGACAAGAAAAACGACAGAAGAAATAATAAGGCGGCGACGGCTGCCGCTCTCGCTGCGTTCTACAACGGAAATAAGCCGGTTGCTTTGGATCCCGTGCTTGAGGCGCCCACTCCCATTGAGAAGCCTCAGACGGTATATTCCGATGTTGATTATACTGAGGGATATGACGCTGATTGGGAAACCAAGCAGCAGGCTGCGGCGGCAGCTGCAAGAAGTGCCGAGAAGGAAGCCAAGAGACTTGAGAGTCAGGCTGCCAAGGATGCAAACGCGGCAAGACGCGCCGCAAGCAATCAGCAGGCATACGAGTCTCACGAGGATAAGCTTCTGCGTGAGAGCGCAGAGAGAGATGAGCTTCTTCTTACATATAAGGAAGAAATAGCCAGAGAAAAGGCTATGAAGGCTGAGGCTAAGGCAGGCGCCGAGGCAGAAAAGGCAGCGGCTCTCGCGGCAGCGGCGCTTGCGGCAAACCTTGCGCTCGCGGCGCATCCCGAGTATGACCAAGGCTTTGACGAGGATATGTACGATGCGGATAAGCAGGCTATCGCGGACGCAGAGGCTAAGGCGAAGGCTGACGCCAAGGCGGCAAAGGCTGAGGAGCGCTTTGAGAACAAGGAAAAGGCTGATGCCAAGGCAGATAAGGCTTACGATACGTACATAGATAAGAAAACGACCGGCGAGGATGAGAGCGCGGAGCTTCTCGCCGCTAATAAGCAGCATAAGGCTGAGGCTAAGGCTATGAAGGCTGAGGCTAAGGCGGGTGCCGCGGCGGAAAAGGCAGCGGCAGTAGCGGCTGCGGCGCTTGCCGCGGATCTCGCTCTCGCGGCATATCCCGAGTACGACGAGGGCTTCGATAAGGCTGCGTACGATGCTGACAAGAAGGCAATAGCGGATGCCGAGGCACAGGCAAAGGCTGATGCGGAGGCAGTTAAGGCGGAGAAGCGCTTTGAGCGCAAGGATGCCGCTAACAACAAGGCTGTCGAAAACTATGAGGGCGCTATTGAGGTCGTTGCGGATAAGGCGGAAAGACAGTACGAAATGCTTACCGCCAACAAGCAGTACAAGGCTGAGGCTAAGGCTATGAAGGCTGAGGCTAAGGCGGGTGCTGCGGCGGAAAAGGCAGCGGCAGTAGCGGCTGCGGCGCTCGCCGCGGATCTCGCTCTCGCGGCATATCCCGAGTACGACGAGGGCTTCGACAAGGCTGCGTACGATGCGGATAAGCAGGCTATCGCGGATGCAAAGGCTCAGGCAAAGGCTGACGCGGCGGCAGCAAAGGCGGAGAAGCGCTTTGAGAACAAGGAAAAGGCTGATGCCAAAGCAGATGCGGCTTATGATAAGCGCGTTGATAAGAAGATAACCAAAGCAGACGAGAGCGCGGAGCTTCTCGCCGCTAACAAGCAGCATAAGGCTGAGGCTAAGGCTATGAAGGCTGAGGCTAAGGCGGGTGCCGAGGCGGAAAAGGCGGCGGCAGTAGCTGCGGCGGCGCTTGCCGCGGATCTCGCTCTCGCGGCGCACCCCGAGTACGACGAGTCCTTCGACAGGGCTGCGTACGATGCGGATAAGCAGGCTATCGCGGACGCCGAGGCTCAGGCGAAGGCTGACGCGGCGGCAGCAAAGGCGGAGAAGCGCTTTGAAAACAGAGAAAAGGCTGATGCTAAATCCGTAGCTACCTATGAGAAGATCAAGGGCAATTACTACGATGCCGTGGCTAAGGAAGCTGAGCTGCTTTCTCATGGCAGAAAAGATATAGCGGAACAAAAGGCGCTTAAGGCAGGCGAGAAGGAAAATGCTAAGGCGGAAAAGGCAGCGGCAGTAGCGGCTGCGGCGCTCGCCGCGGATCTTGCGCTCGCGGCATATCCCGAGTACGACGAGGGCTTCGACAAGGCTGCGTACGATGCTGACAAGAAGGCGATAGCGGACGCTGAGGCTAAGGCTAAGGC
>CAYWPS010000063.1:0-10635 GCA_964460165.1 uncultured Ruminococcus sp.
TTTTTTATCTTCTTACGTGTCATTTTCGGTTGCGCCTAAATGCGCCAGCCCCTTCTATTGACTCATCGCAGATTATATGATACAATAAAAGCAAGAAAGGCGGTGATCGCTTGATTTACATACAAAGCTTTAATATGCCGACAAGAAGCAGTGAAGAAGACTTTATTATGTTCGATCAGAAGGCGCGAAAAACCTGCTACGACTCCAAGTATCCATTCGGTCTTTTCAGATACCGCGAGCTGCCCGAGTTTTTCTTTGACGATATAACGATATTCTACGGCAACAACGGAAGCGGAAAAAGCACTATTTTGAACGTTATAGCTGAAAAGCTGGGTATAAAAAGAAGCACGCCCTATAACCGCACGGATTTCTTCGATGACTACGTAGAGCTATGTGACTACACCCTCGGTCACCCCATCCCCAAGCACAGTGAGATCATAACCAGTGACGGCGTATTTGAGCGTGTGCTCGATATACGCAGACTAAACGAGGGCATTGACGACAGGCGCGAGGAAATAGTCAAGGAATACATCGAGGAGGTATCGAAGGAGGAGCCAAACCTGCTCCGAGGTCTTGACGACTTTGACAGATGGAAAAGAGCGAGCGACATGAGAAATCCAAACAGGTCGCAATCGTGGTTCCTGCGCAAAAATCTCATGAGAAACGTGCAGGAGCGCTCAAACGGAGAGAGCGCGCTGGCGTATTTCGTGGACTCTGTCAAGGATGATACCCTGTATCTTTTGGACGAGCCCGAAAACAGTCTCTCCGCCGAGAACCAGTTACAGCTCAAATATTTCATCGAGGACTGCGTCAGAAATCACGGCTGTCAGTTCATTATATCTACTCACTCACCGTTTCTGCTATCAATAGAGCATGCGACCGTCTACGATATTGACTCCACCCCGCCTGAAACTAAGAGGTGGACCGAGCTTGAATCCGTTAAAGTATTCTACGAGTTTTTCAAGAATAACGAGTACAGATTTGATAAACAGCAGTAATATTGTATCCCGACGGAAAGTGAGTGGGAGGAAAAGAGTATTGTTTAAGCAGTATATGATAAAAATGAGAGCATTCAACATCGAACGCTCTCATTTTTGTATTTTGGGATTATTACTTATGCCGAGAATATAGTCAACGGAAACATTGAAAAACGCGGAAAGCTTTATCAAAATGTCTGTCGGGATATCTCTCTGCCCCAACTCATAGTTGCTATACACCTGCTGCGAACAATTCAAAGCCTTTGCCATTTCTCTTTGTGTAAGATCTCTGTCTTCCCTTAAATCTCTTATCCTTTTGTACATCATTACAGCACCATCCTTGACAGTTTATGAAAAAATTATACCAAACTGCAAAATGCAGTATTGACTTTTACTGCAAAATGCGGTACAATATAATAGTGAACGGACGGTCGCATCATTTTTTTGATGCTTCAGCTTCGATCCGTACGCTTTTTGCTTTTAAATAAAATCAAACAAAAAAGGAGAAACAGAAATGAAAAACACGCTAAAAACGCTTTTAACACTCACCCTCGCACTCGTTATGTGCACCTCTCTTTTCACAGCATGTAAAAAGGACGATAACGAGGATAGCGTCAGAAAAATTACCCAAGAGGAAATCAAAAACGCATTGTCAAGTCACGACGGAACACTGACCATAGAGGGATCTGCCGATAACGTAACTGCATTTACCTATGTTCTTTCCGGCGTCAATACATCAAAGCTGGTTGATAAAGACTATACTCGCAAGGCGGTGAACGTCTTATTGACCGATTCTTCAAAATTAACGTTTGCGCAGCTTAAGGTATGTAACGCTTTTTCTGCAACCATGTCTATCGCCAATTTACTTGAAGATGATGATGACGAAAGCTTCGATGCTAATACATATACCGAGGATTTGTTGACCGTTTTATGCGATGGACAGAGTCGCGAATATGGCAGTTGGACACTTTCCGCAAGTATAGATGAAGAAGCTGACAGCATTACGATCAGTGCAAGATCAAAATAATTTAGGAGGATGTACGGTATGTTCTGTAAAAATTGCGGTCAGCAATTAGCTGATGACACCAGGTTCTGTCCATGCTGCGGAACAAGGGTTGAAGAAAAGCCTGAGGGCAAGCCAGCTCAATTCGAGAACACCCCCGTTACCCCGGAGGGATCGGGCGATGAATGTATACCTGCCTGCTCACCTTCCGTTGAAGCGTGCGGGCAGACGGCGGACCCTAAGAAAGAGAAGATAAAAAGCGTTTTAAATAAGACGTTTATTGGCGGTTTAATATCGGGAGCGTTCGGCGTAATATTATTCATAGGAATCGTTCTTGTAAGCTTAATCGGTTGGGGAGAGGTATATTTATTCGGCGGCTACGATTTTGTCAAAGTGTTAGCGATAATAAGCATTGTTTTTATGCTGCTCGGATTTGTTATAACGCTTCCTCTGTTTATAATTAACTTTAAGACGAAGTCGATCAATGCCCTGAAATCAAACAAGATATTGATATTGTGTATCATATTATTGGCATTGTGTATTGGACTTTCGGTATGGGGATTCATTGACGCTGATGATAACAGATATTCTTATTCAGGCTCCGGATCTGCGAATTCTACGACGCTTTACGACGCGTATTACGGCAACAACTGTTCTTACCCTTATGCGACCTACGGCGGTTCGTATATAAAAATCGATACCAACCCCTACGACTATGACAGCGACGAATCCGGAGCTACCCAATACTCTTCGACAGCACTCGCGAAGATCATCGGAATTAATAACACTCTCGGATTCCCAAGCTATGTTTATCAGGAAATGGTCAGCACTCGGGCATTGGACGGTACACAATCGTACCACGGAACGAGATTCAGCGCCTCGTGGAAATACCATCCCGACAGCGGGCTGGAGGTTATATACAAATCAAACTGATTTCAAAATCAGGCGTTGCTTCATTTAAGCGTAGCCGAAAAGAGCGAGGATTTCACGAAAAATGATGGCCTCGCTCTGTTTTTTATGCCTTGATCCGTTTTTGTCGATTCTTTTGCAGTTATTTCTTATTAATTCCCTTTTTACATCCCATTCCCCACTCGCCGTATTCTTGTTTTGCTATTGACTCTTATATGTTTTTATGCTAAAATAAGTAGCACAAATCAATCGGCCCGAAACGGTCAAGAATAACGGTGAAAATTCGGGTGTAAGACACATAGAAGGAGAACAAATGAACAAGCAAGACAATTTAACGTCGCTTGGCGAAGGAAAGATAAACAAGCTGATGTTGAAGTTCTCGATCCCCTGCATACTCTCGCAGCTGGTGAGCTCGTTATACAACATTGTAGATCAGATATTCATCGGCAACAGTGAGTTAAGCGCGCTTGGCAACGCGGCGACGGGAGTGGTCTTCCCCGTCTTCATTATAGCTCAGGCGTTCGCCTGGTGCTTTGGTGACGGATGCGCCGCATACCTCAACATTTGTCAGGGTAAAAACGACTATGAAAACGCGCACCGCGCGATAGGCGCCAGCATCACCGCGTCGCTCATCTCAGGCATTCTTATGATGGCGGTCATCTATCCCTTCAAGGTGCCGATCCTGACGCTTTTCGGAGCTTCGGAAAATACTATCGGCTACGCCATAGAATATCTCGACATCGTCTTGGCGATGGTCCCCATCTTTATACTCTGCAATATGATGAACTCGGTGATCCGCGCCGACGGCAGTCCGGCATGGGCTATGATCTCGATGCTGGCAGGCGCCGTAACCAATATCATCCTCGACCCCGTGTTCATTTTCGGCTTCAAATGGGGTATGAAGGGCGCGGCTTTGGCAACGGTTATCGGTCAAGGAGTAACCTTCATTCTCACACTCATATATTTCCTTAACACCAAGAGCTTCAGGCTCGCCATGGAGAGCTTTATTCCTCGACTGAGGGCGATAGGCGACGTTTTCAGCCTCGGTGTCTCAACCTTCTTCACACAGCTGGCGATAGTCATTGTGGCGATACTCTCAAACGTCCAGCTTGCCAAGTACGGCGCGCTCTCGAAGTACGGCGCGGACATACCGATAGCCATCATCGGAATACAGAGCAAGGTTTTCACGCTCGTGCTTAATCTTGTCGTCGGTATCGTTCTCGGATGTCAGCCTATTATAAGCTTCAATATGGGCGCAAAAAAATACGACCGAGTCAGAGAGCTTTACCGCAAAATAATGGTATGCACCGTAGCCATCGGTATTGCCGCTACGTTACTCTTTGAGCTTGCGCCCAGCTTCGTTATCGGTCTTTTCGGTACTCCGAGCAATATTCCCAACCCTGAGGACTACTGGGAATTTGGAGAAAAGACGCTGCGTATATTCCTGTCGCTTACCGCGATCAGCTGTCTTATCAAGATGAACTCGATATTCTTCCAGGCGGTAGGAAAGCCCGTTCACGCGGTTATAGCCTCCATGATACGCGACGTGGTCTGCTTCACTCCCCTGATACTGATACTCCCACTTATCTCACCGGACGTGGAGCTGATACTCTACGCCGCGCCGATATCCGATCTCATAGCTATGGTTGTTACGGCATTTTTATCGATTTCCTTCATAAAATCGCTACACGCCCCCTCCTCGACTGAAAGTGTTGATGCAGTGCTTGCCCCCTCGCACCCCGGTGTTATCATCACTATCGCACGCGAGCACGGTTCATCCGGTAAGCAGATAGGAAGGCTCGTAGCCGAAAAGCTCGGCATCCCCTTCTATTACAAGGAAATGACCGCCCTCGCGGCTCAGGAAAGCGGACTTGACCGCGAATTCATCGCCGACATCAACACGAACTCACCTGCAGTCCTGCACAGTCTGTATCTCAGCACCGACGTTGTTCAGCGCGCTGTCGCGGCGCAGGATAAGGTGATCAAGAAGATTGCCGAAGCAGGCAGCTGCGTTATAGTAGGCAGAGCGGCAGATCACGTCTTGCGGGACAATCCCGATCTTCTACGTGTCTTCGTATATGCACCGCTCGACTTCCGTATCGGACGTATAATGGAGGTTTACGGTGATACCGCAGATGCGGCGAGAAAGCATATCCGCCGTTCAGACGAGGCCCGCGCATCATACTACAAGAGCATCTCGGGCAAGGTCTGGGGTGACAGACACAACTACGACGTTATAGTAAACAGCTCCGTAGGTCTTGAAGAAGCGGCAGATATCATCTGCTCGCACGTAAAAATGCGGATGCAATAAACTCCAAGAAGGAGTCTATACCCTTTATTTATGGCGCATAAACACAAAAAACGGCTTCGTCACGTGAAGCCGTTTTTCTTATTCTATTGATTATTTTGTCTTAATATGTAAAGTAGGATTTACAATACTGTCGCATGCGGCAACACTCGCCTGTCGCAGAGCCATAAGACGCATACCCATATTCTCAATAATATTTCTCGGAGGCAGCGGCAGGTTCTTCATCTCCTTGGAGTTGATCTGTTTGGACTTCGAAACTATTGAGAGGTAGCGGTCGTAGATGGTAGAATTAAGCAGAGCGAACAGACCGAACACAAGGCGCGCGCACATCTCACCGTTCTTATCCTTAGTATCAATGAAATTGATCTTATTGTGCGTGCTGATGTATCTGTACTGCGGGAGCTGGCTAGCCATATATATAGCCGCGTTTACAAAGCGCTCGTCACTCTTGGCAGGTACGCGCTTTATGATGACCATATTCTTGTTCTTCTGTACAAGCGAGGCGTTAACGGGAGCTATGTACTGATGCTTGATAGGAAGGGGGAAGCGTATCTGTCCGCCGCGGATAGCCGTGGGGCGAATGAGCGGAACGCATCCCTTGATCGGCTCGGTAAAGAGCAGACCCTCACAGCGCGAATCAATAACAAGGCCCGTGGACATCTTAAGTCCGAGAGAGGAAAGAGTCTCGGGAAAATCGGAAATATACTGAACTATTCTCGTCTCCTCGATGCTCTTGGGAAGTGTGAGAGTTCCGTCCTTCTCGTCCACCACGAAGCTGTAGTCGAGTGCGGGAAGCATAACGGTGTTCTCAGGCTTGCCCCAGTCGGTAGAGGTGGTTACGGTAACCGAAACGGGCTTAGGACACTTTCCGTAGGAAAGAATTATGGATTTCTTAAGCGGGATAGCTCGCTTTTCGTTCTTCTGCTTGCCGATAAAGAGATGTATCTTATCGAGGGCAAGATTCTCCGCCATCTCACGGCGGAATGAGGTGAGAGCTGACGCGCTCGCAACAGTGGTCGGCAGCATAATGACGAGTCTGCCGTTTTCCTCAAGATGCTTGCCCGCCATCTTGGCAAAGAGATACGCCGCGCTGATCTTGACCTGCGTTACGCCGCCCGCGCGCTCCGCCTCGGTGGTCCCCTTCTCGACGAACTCCGTCGGGGGATTGCATATTATAACGTCAAACTTATCCTCTATAACATCAAGGAAGGTAACGGTATAGTGGTTCTGCGACTCGGTTATATAGTTTTCCTCGTACACGGTGACGTAAACTCTCACGTCATAGTCGTGGCGAGCCTTTCTTCTCACACGCTCAAGGTTATCCTGAAGCATGGGGATGAACTCGGGATTATTCTCGTAGCAGGTAACGAAGATCTGTCGGCAATTCTTACATCTGTTGCAGATCTCCTCGATTACCGCGGAGGCGAGGATGCCCGTGCCCGCGCCGGGATCAAGCACCGTGTAAGCGGTCTTATTATCGTCGAGGGTAAGCATATTCGCCATAAGGCGCGCGGTTTCCTTTTTTGTAAAGAAGCGTCCGAGACGAACGTTCTCGCTCTTGGATTTTGCGCGTATAAGCTTGGCGGTGTTTCTGACCGTCATATTCAACATAGGCTTTCCCTCCGTAGTTTCATTTGTCGGACATTTTCTGCCCGAGAATATCTCGTGTCTATTTTACCATACTTTTTTATCTTATGCAAGGGATTTTTACATTTTTTTCGCAAAAATATTGCAAAAGTATAAAATAAATGGTATACTTATTAAAAAGAACGATTTTCACCTATCTGAAAGGAAAAAACGGACAATGGATGAGAACAGAAAGAAAATAAAGATCCTCCACTGCAGCGATATTCACCTTGACTCCCCCTTCATCGGCATGACGGGCGAGAAGGCTGACGAAAGACGCCGTGAGCTCAGAAACACCTTCGCTAGAATGATGGAGTTTGTACGTGAGAGAAAGATAGATTACGTGCTTATCGCCGGCGACCTCTTTGAGACCAAGTACGCGACCAATATGACCGCCGAGATACTTATCAGAGAATTCCGCAACTGTATGGATACGAAGTTTATTATAGCTCCCGGTAAGAACGACTGCTATGATAACAACCCCCTCTACCTCTCGGGCAGACTTCCGGACAACTGCTACGTATTCTCGTCGGATACGCTCTCCCGCTTCGACTTCGAGGAGGATAAGATCACGGTATACGGCTGGGCGTTCAAAGGGGAGGAGCTCACCGAGAGCCCCATATTTGACAAGCACGTTGACGACAGCTCAAAAATAAATATCGTCTGCGGATACGCTGATCTTGACGGAGAGATAGGTTCTACCGACTGTCCCATCTCAAGCCAGGAGATGAACCGCTTTGGCGCGGACTACTACGCCTTCGGCTCCCACCATCAGAAGACCGACTTTGCTAAGAAGGGCGGCTCTATGTACAGCTACTGCGGATCGCTTGAGTGCACGGGCTTCGAGAACCCCCACGTCGGCGGTGTTAAATTTCTCAACATCGACTACGCTGACGGCGAGCTCTCCATGGACGGTAAGCACATCACATTCGGTCATCTTCAGTTTGTGACAGAAACGATAGACATCACGGGCGTCAACGCCAATAACGAGATCACCAACCGTATCAGCCAGCTTATCAGCAAGAAGAAGTATGGCTCAGAGACCGCCCTGCGTATCGAGCTCGTCGGAGATATCGACCCGAGATTCATCGTACCCAAGCACCTTGAATGCGACGCGTTCGGTCTTTATTTCTTCGATATGATAGACAAGACGCTTCCCCTCTACGGCACAGAGCACTTCAAGAGAGATATGTCGGTCGCGGGCGAGATATTCCGCAGAATGTATCCTATGCTCACAAGTCAGAGCGAGAGCGACAGACTCACCGCGGCAAGAGCCTTCAGAGTAGGTCTTGCAGCCCTCGAAAACAGAGATATTGACCTTTAATTTCACACGGGGTTGTCGCTTTCAGAGTTGACAGCCCCGAATTTGTTTAATAAGGAGAATAACAAAATGAAGAAGATACACACGGATAAAGCACCGTCGGCGATAGGTCCGTATTCGCAGGCTATGGCAGTAGGCGATCTCGTCTTTACCTCGGGACAAATACCGATCGATCCCGCGACGGGCAATATCGAGGCAAGAGATATCGAGAGCCAGACCGAGCAGGTGTGCAAGAATCTTTCAGCCGTTCTTGAGGCGGCGGGCGCATCCTGCGCCTCGGTCGTAAAGACGACCTGCTTTCTTTCGGATATGGCTGACTTCGCCGCATTCAACGGTGTTTACGCGAAATATTTTCCGTCCTGCCCCGCCCGTTCCTGCGTGGCGGTAAAAGCACTTCCTAAAGGCTCTTTAGTTGAGGTCGAGGCAATAGCCGAGATAAAGGCGTAAGGAAATTTTTTCAACAAGGACAGGTAACAGAATGAAGATAGGAATACTCGGTGCAGGAACGTGGGGCACGGCGCTCGCTTCTCTCTTGGTGAAGAACGGGCACGACACGACTCTGTGGTCCGCTATACCCGAAGAAATTGATCTGCTCTCGAGCACGAGAGCTCACAAAAATCTCCCCGGCGCAACTCTGCCCGAGGAGTTAAAATACACCAAGGATATAGCAGAGGTGTGCTCTGCTCCCCTGCTCATATTCGTCGTTCCGTCGGAGTTCATAAGATCGACGGCAAGGGCAGCCGCACCATATATAAAGGACAGCACGGTGCTTGTCAGCGCGGCTAAGGGCATTGAGCCCGACAGCCTTAAGACTATGACCGAGATCATAGACGACGAGATGGCAAACAGCGGTGTCACGTATAAGCTTGCCGCCCTTTCAGGCCCTACTCACGCCGAGGAGGTCGCAATAGGTCAACCCACCTCGATAGTAGCGGCATCCGAAAACGAGGAGGTCTCGCTGATGATAGCCAAGGCATTCTCCAACTCCTGTATGAGAGTTTATACCAACACCGACGTTCTCGGCGTTGAGATCGCAGGTGCTTTGAAGAACATCATCGCTATCGCGGCAGGAATAAATCGCGGAATGGGCTTTGGCGACAATGCGCAGGCAATGCTTATAACCCGAGGCGTTGCGGAAATCACGCGAATGGGACTCGCAATGGGTTGTAAAAGAAGAACCTTTATGGGACTTGCAGGAATCGGAGATCTTATAGTAACCTGCACCTCACGCCATAGCCGAAATAACCGTTGCGGAGAGCTTATCGGTCAGGGCAAAACCTACGAGGAGGCAAAGGCTGAAATCGGAATGGTCGTTGAAGGCTACCACGCGCTCGAGGCGGCGATGCAGCTCTCGCATAAGCTCGAGGTCGAAATGCCGATAACCGAGGCGGTTTACAGAGTCATCAAAAACGGAGAGAGCGTTAAGGACGCCATGCTCTCGCTGATGAACAGAAATATTAAGAGCGAGCTTGATTAGCGAAAACGCGCAATTTGTAAAGTTTTAATTACTTAACAGCGATTAATTCAAATAAATAAAAGGACAGTCGGCTGTGTGCTTTCTGTCCTCTTTATTTACTTGCTGTACATTACGCTCTCATCAAGCGGTATTTCTCCATTATTCTTTTCGTATTCCTTAACACATTCTTGAGCGAGAAATTCAAGCTGTGCATTAAGTGAGCGTTTATTCTGCTTTGCAACCTGAGTTATCTTATATAAGAGCTCGGGCTCAAATCTGATTCCGGTTTGCACTTTATTAGTTGCCATAATAACACCTCGATAACATTTTAACAACATTATATACGTTTTTATCTTGACTTTATACAAACAAAGTGTTATCATATAGATAGAATTTCAGAACTTTAGGAGCAATTATGAGTGCAATTGAACGTCGTGTTGATAAGTTGGGACGTATAGTTCTGCCAATTAGTTACAGGCAACGTTTAAACTTAACAGAAAATTCCCGTGTCAACATTTCAATGGATAGCAATATGATTATTATCACGCCGAAATATGCTTATTGTGCGTTATGTGGATCTAATATGAATTTGCATCGTAATCTGCCGGTGTGTTCGGATTGCATAAAGGTAATAAAGGAACTTTAATAACAAAAGAGAATTTTTTGATAAATAAAAGGACAGTCAGCCGAGTGCTTTCTGTCCTTTTTATTTACTTCTTCTCGCTTCTCTGATACCTTCGAGAATATGCATCTTTGCCTTCTCTGCCTCGGACTTATCGAGCGAGGGCATACCCTCCAAGGGATACTTTATGCCGAGCTCGCGGTACTTCGCCTCACCCATCGAATGATACGGAAGAACGTCAAGCGCCTTGACGTTGCGCAGTCCTCCGATAAATCTGCCGAGCGAGCGAAGAGAATCGGGATCATCGGTATATCCCATCACGACGACGTGACGAACCCACACGGGTACGTCCTTTTCGGCAAGATACCTTGCGAAAGCAAGGATGCCGCCGTTGTCCCGAGAGGTGAGCGCGC
>CAYWPS010000064.1:0-10531 GCA_964460165.1 uncultured Ruminococcus sp.
TGCCTTTGGCAAAGCGATATGCCGCGAACTGCGCGGCGTGAAGGTTCGGGAGGAGGAAGCCTCCCTCGTTGAGGGAGGGGGACCGCTTGCGGTGGAAGGAGTCACATGTCGCGCACTCCTTCAGTCACCTTCGGTGCCAGCTCCCTCCCAGAGGGAGCCTGATTTTACATTTTCGGGAGGAGGAAGCCCCTCCTCTACGCATCGCGCGCGTTATAATTAAAATGATATAGCTAAAATGCACAAAAAGTAATAATGCAAATAGACATTATTAATGAAATTTAAATTAATGGTAAAAACCTATGGAACTTTCATTTTCATTATGATATAATATAGGCGGTAATCTTTAAGGGAAGCATTACCTAAAGACAAAAAATAAAAAAAGGAGAAAATTGAAAATGAAAAAGGTTTCTTTATTGATACTTGTATCAATGATCCTTTTGCTCGCTTTCACTTCATGTGACCTGATTCCGATGTCAGTGCAGACTGCTATCGGACTCCATAAGCATGAGTGGACAGAGGCTACCTGCGAGGCACCTAAGACCTGTGCCGGCTGCGATGCCACTGAAGGCGATGCTCTCGGTCACGACTGGACCGAGGCAACATGTACTACACCCAAGACATGTAACGTATGCGCAGCAACCGAAGGCGACGTTGCCGCTCACGATTACGCGCCCGCTACATGTACCGCGCCCAAGACCTGTAAGGGTTGTAGCGCAACAATGGGTAAGGCACTTGGACACAAATGGAATAACGCTAACTGTACAGATCCTAAGACCTGTACTTCTTGCGGCGCTACCGAAGACGCAGCTCTCGGTCACACCTGGACTGAGGCTACATGTACTGCTCCTGAGAGCGTATGTGAGGTTTGCGGCGCGGATAACCCCGCTCCCGAGATCAAGCATACCAGACTCGTACATATGGAAGCAGTTGAGCCCGGCTGCCACTACACCGGATACGTAGAGTACTGGGTCTGCTACGACTGTGAAGGCGTATGGACCGATGAGGCTCTCACTCAGGTTTCCAACATTAAGAACGTTGTAGTTCCCGAACTCGGCGGCGACGTTCAGCACGTTGAAAAACTTGATCCTACCTGTCACCTCGACGGTAACATCGAGTACTGGTACTGCGAGACCTGCGAACAGGTATGGGCGGACGAAGCTCGTACTCTGCTTACCACTTTCAAGAGCGTTGTTGTTTCCCACGACGTTGATAATGTTATGCACGTTAAGGCTCAGGATCCTACCTGTCACCTTTACGGTAACCTTGAGTACTGGTACTGCACAGTGTGTGAAGCAGTTTACACCGACGCAGCTCTTACCCAGCTTTCCAATCTCAAGAGCGTTACTATCCCCTTCGACTATGCTAACAACATCGTTCACGTTCCTGCAGCTGATCCTACCTGCCACCTTGACGGTAACGTTGAGTACTGGTACTGTCAGGCAGAGGGTTGCGGCGCGATCTACACCGACGCAGCTATCACTCAGCTCTCCAACAGACAGAACGTAACTGTTCCCTTCGACTATGCTAACAACATCGTTCACGTTGACGCTGTTGAGGCTAACTGTCACCAGAAGGGTAACGTTGAGTATTGGTACTGCTCCGTTTGTGACGCGGTTTACACCGACTCCGCTATTACCAAACTTTCCAACAGACTCAGCGTAGTTACTCCTTACACTGCAGAGATCGTTCACGTTGAGGCTACTGAGGCAGGCTGTCACCAGAAGGGCAACCTTGAGTACTGGTACTGCTCCGAGTGTGACGCGGTATTCACCGACGTTCTCCTCACTCAGCTCTCCAACAGACAGAGCGTAACCGTTCCTTGCACAGCAGAGATCGTTCACGTTGAGGCTAAGGCTCCCGGATGTCCCGAGGAAGGCGTAAACAACGACGGTAACGTTGAGTACTGGTACTGCGCAGAGTGTGATGCAGTATTCACCGACGCTACTCTCATTCATATTTCCAACAGACTTAGCGTAGTTCTTCCCGCATCTCACACCGGCGGTACCGCAACGTGTACCGACGCTCCTGTGTGCGATGCTTGCGGCGAGTCCTATGGCGAAGCTCTCGGTCACGACTGGAACGAGGCTACCTGTGACGCGGATCAGGAGTGTCAGAGATGTGATGCTACTAACCCCAACTCCAAGATTGCAAGCCATACCGTAGCATCCAACTATGCTGACGGCGCGCTTTCCTACAGCTGCTCTACTTGTGATCTCGTATTCTCCGTAGATACCCAGAAGTTCTACTACGACGGCAGCGATGCTGAAACCGCGTACACCTTCAACAAGAACGGTACTATGGAAAACGTAAAGGCTGACGGCGTATATACAGCAATCTTCAATCCTGCTGTTGACACTGCTCCGTCCGATGAGGAATTCGCAGCTAAAAATTACGCAGCTATCGACGGTTGGGCTTGGAACACCAATACCAAGAAGCCCGGCGCACAGCCTATGTACTGGATTCCCGGCTATAATGCTAACACAGGTCTTAACGGATTCTCTTGCGAGAACAACGCTCTCGGCGTAGTATCCTTCCGTATTAAGACCAGCATGACCAACCACTTCACCGTAGCGGTTAGTAAGGAGAGAGGCGCTTCTGACTGGACCGGCTTCCCCACCAGCACTATCGACCTTCTTAGAATCGGCGGAACCACCGAGGCTGAGGAGATCACCTTCCTTGGCGGTCTTGGCGCAGGCAAGGATCTCGGCGTTACCGTTCCCGTTGGCGAGGACGGATGGGCAGAGTTCGACGTTAAGATCTTTATCTATCTCACCACTGTTGGTGAAGGCGAATCTGCAAGCAACACTATAACCGTTGCTTACTACATCAACAACGTATTCTGCAATACGTTCAGCGGTGCGATGACTATCGACTCCTTCGATATCAGAGCGCTTTACATCAACGGTTGGACATATACTCCCGGCACCGGTATTGTCCTTGACGACATCGCGTTCGGTTACACTACTGACAGCGAGTGGATCTTCAATGATCACGTTCACTGGTGGAAGGAAGCTACCTGTACCACTCCCAAGACCTGTACAGCCTGCGGTCTCACCGAGGGCAACTCTCTCGGTCACACCAACGGCGACGTTGTAGTAGAGAACGAGACGGAACCTACCTGTACCGCAAATGGTTACCACGAAGAAGTAATCTACTGTACGGTATGTGAGGTTGAGGTTTCCAGAACCCCCGTTACCGATTCCGCTTCCGGTCACAATAAGGACGACGTGATCACCGGAACTCCCGCAAGCTGTCTTGATGACGGTCTTACCGACGGCGCTAAGTGCTCTGTCTGCGGTGAGGTTACCGTTTCTCAAACAACTATACCCGCTCCCGGTCACACCGACGAGGATGGCAACAACATCTGTGACGTTGAGGACTGCAAAGCTACCATATGTGATCACGAGGGTTACGAAGTTGAGACCGTAACCGGAACTGCAGCTACCTGTACCACTTCCGGTGTCTCCGACGGTACCAAGTGTTCTAACTGCAAGCAGTGGATTAAAGCTCCCGAGACTATATCTAATCTCGGTCACACCGAAGGTGATCCCGAGAAAATAGTTACTCTTGAGCCCACCTGTACCGAGACCGGTCTTTACGACACCGTAGTTAAGTGTGTTACATGTGATACTGAACTCTCAAGAACACGTGATCAGGTATCCGAATCTCTCGGTCACACTCCCGTTACCGACGCGGCAGTAGCTGCAACCTGTACCTCCACCGGTCTTACCGAGGGCTCTCACTGTGACGTCTGCGATGCAGTCATCGTTGAACAGACTGTGACCCAGACCATTCCTCACACCGGCGGTACTGCTGACTGCTTCAATAAGGCTGTATGTACCGAGTGCGGCGGCTCCTACGGTTCTCCCAAGGGCCACGCGATCAGCGGCACTTACGCTGAATCCACTCTCACCTACGCATGCTCCGTTTGCAATACCTCTTACATCGTTGGCAACAGCCAGTACTATAACGGAAGCAATCTTCCTGTTTCTGCAACACAAAACAATACCGATACCACTTATACTGCTGATGCAGATACTGGTATCTACAAGGTTTACAATTCTTCCGATGAATCGAAACAGTATCAGGCTTATTATCCCGGTCACAGCAGAGGCAATGACGGCATGTTCACAGACTTCAACTGTGAGAACAACGCGTTTGGTATCGTTTCCTTCAGTATAAGGACTAATTCCAGTGGAGCCATCACCTTCTCTATCATGGAAGCGAGAAACAACAATGATGGCTGGAGCGATTGGAGCACAAATTCCCTTGACATACTCTCCATTGGTGCTGCTAACTCCACGAGTGTTACTCTTTCCGGCGGAAACATTTCTGCAACGGGTCTTCCCACTATCCCCGTTACCGATAAATGGTCCGACTGGTTCGACGTTACTATCTTCATCCAGTTCAGAAGCACTAACGTTATTACCATCACTTACTTCATCGACGGCGTAAGCTATGGCTCTTACGACTACGATCTTGACAATCCTAGCAGCGGCAAGACACTTCAGCATTACAAGATTGAGTGCTTCTTCTTCAACAGTAATTCTACCGGCGGCACGACCGGTTACTCCGGCTACGAGCTCAAGAACCTTATGTACGGTTACGATACGTTCGGTCACTCTCCCTTCACTGCGGAGTCTCACACCGTTACCGAAGCGACCGCATGTAACGTTCCCGCTACATGTACTTGTGGTTGGGTAGGCACTGGCACTTCTCACGCTTACTCTGAGGCTACCTGCCAGACGCTTGCTACCTGTGCATATTGTGACAAGACCACAGGTGATTACGCATCTCACAACATAACTCACAGCTACGCAAACTCCAAGATGGTTTACAGCTGTACCGGTCCTTGCCAGTATAGCTACACTATTGAATCCGAGGGTGTTTATTACTCCGGTAACAACATCAGCGAATTGACCACAGGTGCCTACTACACAGGTACCGGCGCATCCTTCAATAATGGTGAAAATACAATTGTAGCTGAAGACGGTGCCTACAAGGCAATCCAGGATAATGATCTTGACGCTACAAGCACCGGAGAAAGCCAGATGCAGTGGTGGCTTCCTCATACCAAGGATAATACCAGCAAAGGTGTAAACCTTAATAACTTCACCGTAGCCAGCGGCTCTATCGGTGTATTGTCCTTCAAGATCAATGCTAAGCTTACCTTTACAGGCACATATGTTAATGATAAGGGTAATACTGTAACTGTCACGGACGCCTTCACGATGAAGCTGGTTGATAACGCTTGGGCTGGTTCTAACGGAGCTATTGATTCCAACGTATTCACTATCCAGCCCACTTTCGCAGACGGTACAGTTTCCGGCTACAAGTTCATGGGTTGGAACGCTGATTCTACTAGCGGCAGCATTACAACTGTTAAGAACATTACGCCTACTGCAGACGGCTGGACCGATTGGATCGATGTTAAGATCGTCCTCGTGATGCATCCTGAAACCGAAACAATTACTGCAGCTTACTACATTAACGGTGAGTATTGCTTCACCGGCGCACAGAACTTCAGTACCGTTACCAATAAGAAGATCTCCTGCGTATATGTCAACCTCAATGCGCGTAATGCAGGCACAGGTTACTACCTCAAGGAAGTTGCATTCGGTCACTCCTTGAACGCTCACGATATATTCAGCGAGGATCATCAGGGTAAGGTATATACTCCTGCAACCTGTACAACTCCCGCAAGCTGTGAATGTGGCTGGAATGGCACAGAAACTCTTCCTCACAACTACACCACGGCTACAAACTGCTACGAGGCTCCCGCATGTACTATGTGCGGAGACATCTCCGGTCAGCCTCTCGCTCACTCGCTTGCAGCTTCCGGCTACGATGCGTCTGCTCATACCTTGACCTACGCTTGTACTAACGACGGCTGTAACGCGACTCACAGCGTAACCGGTTATTTCTACGACGGTACCGCGGCTTCCGCTAGTACCGATATCGTTAACGCATCCAATGCTGCAGGTTCCTTTACCTACGCTATAAACGAGGGTCAGTACGAGCTTCTTAACGGATCTGGAGCAAATGCACAGATCACCCTGTGGTATCCCTCTAACGCTGAAGGCGCTACTGCGATTGACGGCTTGAGCTGCGCTAACAACGCGCTTGGCTTCGTATCCTTCAGAATGAGCACATACATAGACGGTACAGGTAACTCTCTCGGCCTTAAGGCTGCCGAGGCGAGAAACAATACAAGTGGTGGCAATGCATCGACTTGGGTATCTTGGACAGATAGCGCATTTGACCTCCTCAACGTTGGAAGTGTTCAGAGTGATTCTCAGACCTCCGTCGACGTTAAGGGCTTCGGCGGCACGCTTCTCGGTGCTGTTGATCTTGCTAAGGATAATGAAGGCAACTACACCAAGTGGACCGAGTGGTTCGAGGTTGCTATCATCATCGAGCTCAACGATGATAACACTATGACTCTCACCTACATCTTCAACGGTGAGTACGCACAGACCTACACCGGTGCTATGACTATCTCCACCGGCGCTATCAAGGCACTTTATCTCAGCGGCTACACTACCTCCAACGGCAGCGGCGTTAAGTTTGATGACTTCGTATTCGCTTACGCAGGTGATTCTCACTGGACAGCTGACGGTGTAGAGCACACCGTAACCGCATCTACCGATTGTGCGACTCCTTCCGTATGTACTTGCGGTTGGACCGGCAACGCGCTTCCTCACAACATGACTGAGGCTACTTGTGCAACTCCCGCTACTTGTGTAGATTGCGGCGCTACCGAGGGCGACAAGCTTGCTCACGCAAACTATGTTGCTTCCTATGACGGAACAGACCTCAGATACACCTGCCCGGATTGCAACAACTGCTACGTGCTTGACGATTACCACTACTTCGACGGAACATCCACAAGCGACGCTAACTCCAACGGTGGTGCTATCAGTAACGCAAGTGCTGACCAGGCTGCTTTCACTATGGACACCTCTAACGGTTATATTGATATGTACAATAAGACCGGAACAGCTTCCAGCGTACAGTCTCAGCTTTGGCTTCCCAGTATGAACGATACTACCGATACTCTTACCGGATGCAGCACTGCGAATAATTCGGTAGGCTTCATGTCCTTCAGAATTAAACCCAATAATGACGCTGAAATCTACATTATACTTTCCGAGAGAAGAAATGGTAACGGTTGGGATAATACAACTGATCCCTCTAACCACTGGAGCTATAGCTCGATCAACACTATGCAAATAGGCAAGGTAACCGATGGTTCTGTTACTATCAAGGGCGGTGTAAACAACTACAGTAGACTTACTCTTAAGACTGTTTCTCTTGCTGAAAACGACGGTTGGATCAACATTGTTATCAAGTTCAACCTTACCTCTGATGGCAAGTGCACTTACACCTTCTTCATCAACGGTGAGAACTGTGGTACTGATACTCAGACCATGAATATCACCAGCGGTAAGATCAGAGCTGCTTACATCAAGTCCAACTCTACTGCACTCAATGCAGGCTACGCAATCGACGATATCGTGCTTGGTTACACCAACAGCGATATGGTTGAAGCTCCCCTCTACATCGAAGAGATCGCAGAGGAGAACGTAGTTTCCGAGACTCTCACCACTATCAATGCTGATAAGATCAAGCAGGTTGACCAGGCTACTCTTGATGACGGAACCAATAGCAATGCTAACGGTTGGTTCACCAAGGAAGGCGGCGAACCCGTATATGTAACTGCATATAAGGATGGCGAGGTTGTTGAGGCTCTCTACTTCTCGAGATCCTACGACTGGACCACTTACGCATCCGCAAGCCAGAACTCAGGTTGGTCTGAATTCAGATTCACCGCCACCGGCACTGTTACCAGCTTCTCCTTCGACTATCTTGTAAAGGGTACTGCTGAGTATAAGGACGAGAATGGCACCGACTATGACGGAACAGCTGTTACGCTTGGTACCTCTTACGTTCAGGTTAAGGATGCTTCCGGGGATTATATTGAGATGGCTGACTCTACTCTTGATATGGATGGCGAGTGGCACACTATGACCATCGAGCTTGGTGAAGGTCAGTCAATCACCGACATCCTTGTTAAGCTCTACAACTTCCAGGGCGAGATGCTTATCTCTAACCTCGTTGTTAATTACGCAGAGTAATTGACTAAAATTAAAAATCCCTACCCGAAAGGGTAAGGAGATCCATAGACCCGAGGCAAACCCCAAAGGCTAGCCGAAGGTAAGGAGAGAGCCCGCGAGAAATCGCGGGCTCTTTTTTGTATCGCAGGAGAGGAAAAACGCACAAACGGTAGGGGAGGGGGAAGGACGGCACAGCCGTCGCGATATGTCACTCCGTGACGCGTATATTCCTTTTTGTTGGATATGCGAACAAAAAGGAACGTGATATTTTGCCTACGGCAAAGCGATATGCCGCGAACTGCGCGGCGTGAAGGTTCGGGAGGAGCAAGCCCCTCCCCTACGGATCGTGCGTAGCCGTCCCTTAATTACGCATTTTGCATTTACCTCAACGGTACGTCGAGGGCGCCCTCCCTGCCTCTTGTATTTTGCCTTTACCTATGATATAATTATAACGAGGTGATGAAATGGAAAAAGAATTGCCAAAAAGAAAACCTACGAGATTAAATAATTTTGATTATAGCTCTATCGGTGCATATTTTGTAACAATATGTACGCAAGACAGACAACCCATCCTGTCAGAAATCATAAAAGCAACATTTTCACAAAGCGAATATAACGATGCAATGCAGGGGTCATCGGTAGGGGAGGGGCTTGCTCCTCCCGAATATAAAGTTGTGCTAAAGCCCTGCGGAGAGATCGTCAAGGAGCAATTACTGGCATTGGAAAAACGATACCCATGTATAACAATCGAAGATTACGTTGTTATGCCGGATCACATTCATTTCATTCTGTTAATGCATAGAATTTCGGGAGGAGCAAGCCCCTCCCCTACTCTTAATGAAGCTGTATGCACATTTAAATCATTAACCTCTCGTATCTGCAAACAAAAATATAGAATCCAAAAAATATTCCAACGTTCTTACGCAGACCATATAATCAGAGACCGCGACGACTACGAGACGAGAATAAAATACATTTATGAGAATCCCATGCGTTGGTATTATAAAAAAATTCATCCGGATATAACGTAAGTTATCCCCATACACATTGATTTACGGACCGTCGAGGCAAAATTATTGCGGGAGGAGCAAGCCCCTCCCCTACGGATCGTGCGTAGCCGTCCCTTAATTTTGCATTTTGCATTTTATCGACAGAAGAAAAAACAAGAGCAAGAATAGAAGGATTTTTCTCCTTTTACTCTTGCTCTTTCTGTTTGTTTTACATTATTTATTTATCCTATATAATCAGCGTCTTCTTCTCCACCAAGGAGTAGTGGTAGCGGGTCTTGTGAGCGCTACTATCGAGAAGATGATCACGATAGCGCAAGCGGTGACGATCGCTGCCTTCTTTACGGTTTCCTTATGCTTTTCGGGAATCTGAACCTTTACGAACTTGCCCTTCTCCTCGCATCTCTCGCAGTACTCGAATACTGTGAATGCGTCGGGGTCAGAGTCGGGAGCGAAGCTGTGACCGAGCGCGGAGTCGGCGACGGTCTTGGTATCGGTCGCGGAGCAACGGTCGCACTTAGCGGTCTTGGTGCCGTCCTCGGTGCAGGTCTCGTTGCCGTCGGAAGTGTACTTGGTGTAGCTGTGGCTGAGAGCCGCAACCTCCTCGGTCTTGCTATCGTTGCCGCATACCGTACAGGTATAGGTCTTCGTGCCCTTTGCGGTACAGGTGGGAGCGGCGGTTACGGAGCCACTGTTCCAAACGTGAGCGCTCTCGTTGACAGCGACGTCCTCGGTATAGGTGTGCTCGCCGTTGTGCGTACAGGTGTAGGTCTTGATACCGGTTGCGGAACAGGTGGGCTCGGTGGTTACAGCACCCTCGTTCCAGGAGTGAGCGCTTTCGTCGACAGCGACGTCCTCGGTATAGGTGTGAGTGCTGTCGTACTGACAGGTGTAGGTCTTAACACCCTTAGCGGAACAGGTGGGCTCGGTGGTTACTACGCCGTCGTTCCAGGAGTGAGCGTTCGCGTCAATCTCGACGTCCTCGGTATAGGTGTGAGTGCTGTCGTACTGACAGGTGTAGGTCTTAACACCCTTAGCGGAACAGGTGGGCTCGGTGGTTACAGCACCCTCGTTCCAGGAGTGAGCGTTGGCGTCGATCTCGACGTCCTCGGTATAGGTGTGAGTGCTGTCGTACTGACAGGTGTAGGTCTCGACACCCTTAGCGGAACAGGTGGGATCGGTGGTTACTACGCCGTCGTTCCAGGAGTGAGCGTTCGCGTCGATCTCGACGTCTTCGGTATAGGTGTGCTCGCCGTTGTGCGTACAGGTGTAGGTCTTGACACCCTTAGCTGAACAGGTGGGATCGGTGGTTACTACGCCGTCGTTCCAGGAGTGAGCGTTGGCGTCGACAGCGACGTCCTCGGTATAGGTGTGAGTGCTGTCGTACTGACAGGTGTAGGTCTTGAC
>CAYWPS010000065.1:0-10349 GCA_964460165.1 uncultured Ruminococcus sp.
GTTAATTTTTGAGTTTTTTATCTTCTTACGTGTCATTTTCGGTTGCGCCTAAATGCGCCAGCCCCTTTGTCATCTTTAGTTTACAAATTAATTCACTTTAACAGCTCATCGGTACTGACAGTAAAGATTTCCGAAAGAGCCTTAAGCTCTATATCGGTAACAAACCTTTTACCGCACTCAATTCTCTGTATCGCATTTTTATCCACGTCAATGCCTGCAAGCTGCATTTTATCAGCGAGCGCACGCTGCGAAAGCTTTGTCGGATAATTAAGGCGCAGCTCTCTTATCCTTTCACCGCAAAGATTATTCTTTCCATCGTTCTTGTTCTTGAACATACTCCACCTCATTTTGACATTCAGTGATTGACAAATTTATTATATTGTGTTATAATACCTTTGTTGACATTCACAAGATGTCAAAACGCTTTTTAGTATCGAAAAGGAGCTTAATATATGACCAAAGCAGTAGGCATCGTGAAGGAAATTGATAAGCTTGGCAGAATTGTAATTCCAAAAGAATACAGAGATCGCCTGAACATAAAAACAGAGGTAGAAATATTAATGACAGAAAACGGTGTGCTTCTCCGCAACCCAGAGTATATACTCGTAAAAAAACTAAGACAGATAAGTAAAGAACTGCTCCAAAAGGGATGATGTTCTTATCGGAGAATTTAGATTTTGGCAAAAGTACAAGCATAGCATTTGACTAGTCAAACGCATTATGGGCTAACCTAAAATCCATATACAAGCAGAAAGAGCAAACACGCAAGACTAAAATCTTGTATGTCTGCTCTTTTTTCCGTTTGTGAAGTTTTCGCAAAAGCGAAAGTGAAGTTGTGCCACGCACAGTGAAGTTGCTCGCAAATGCTCGCAGTGAAGTTAAGTTTGCCCAACACTTCGCCGCCAGGCGAAACTTCACTCACGAAGTGAACTTCACTATCGAAGATAAATTCACTTGCCCAGAGGGCAAACTTAGTTTTAGCGTGTTCTCCGTTACGGATAACACGCTAAAGCAGTCCTTATGTTTTTACTTATGATACTCTCTGCCCTCGACGTACGCTTTATACGCCTCGTCGGTAACACCCTTATTCTCTATAATGCTTTTATAGAGCTTACCCGAGTCGTTAACCGTTCTGTGCTGGGTCTCGTAATCTACTCTGACAAGTCCGAAGCGAGCAGACTCGCCCTCGCGCCACTCAAAGTTATCCATAAAGCTCCAGTGATAGTATCTCTCTATGGGGTTATCGGTCGTTGAAATAAGCTTCAGCTGATCGTAAACAAAGAGAGGACGGAAGGAATCGCTGTTGTCGCAGGTGCCGTTCTCGGTGACGTAGACGGGAGCGCCGTACCTCGCGCCAAGGCGGTTTGAAAGCTCGATAAGTCCCTCGTGGTATATCTCCCAGCCGAGATCGTTCCTGTCGCATCCTTCCCTGACACCGTCGGCAAGTCCGGAGACGGTGCTGCGGGAGTAGTAGTTGATACCGATATAATCGTAGTATTTGCCGCGCTTTACGCCGCGCCGTCTTAATACGGGGAAGCGGCACCTGCCCGTCATCATAGCCTCGGTTATCGCGCCCTGGAAAAGCCACTCGGATGCCCAAGCGGAAAATCTGTGCCACACGTTGCCTCGGTTTTTGGGCTCAAACACGCGCAAATGATTGGCAAAGCTCACACGGGTCACGTCCTTGCCCATTTCTTTGCGCTTTCTGTGTATCATTTCGTAAGCCCTGACGTGACACGCGGTCATGTTGGAAAACGCGCGCACAAGAGCCGCGAGCGACTTCTTCTCCGGCGGCCACATACCAAAGAAAAGACTGTTGGTCGCATAGACGTTAGGCTCGTTTATGGTAATGTAATCCTCCACGAGATCTCCGAGCGCATCTATCACCCTCTCGGCAAAGCGCATAAAGATATCCACGGACCTCTTGCACGTAAAGCCGCCCATATCCTCAAACCAGAGCGGGTTGGTGAAATGGTGGAGGGTAAGCATCGGACGGATGCCTCGGGATATCATATACTCGATCTCTTGGCGGTAGTGAGCGAGTGCCTCGGGGTCAAACGCGCCCTCGGCAGGCTCTATCCTCGACCACTCGATGCCGAAGCGATAGATCTCAATACCCATATCCGCCATCAGATCGATATCCTCGCGGAAGCGGTTATAGTGGTCGCAAGCCCGCACGGGTGTGGTCTTGTCGTAAACCTTACCCTCCCTTGCGAAGCGCGCCCAGTTGTTGTTCCCGTCGCCGCCCTCGATCTGAGTCGCGGCGGTGGCTGCTCCGAGGAGCAAGCCCTTCTTAAGACTGAACTTCATATACTTCAACCTCGATCTCGGGCTCGTCCGCCTCTTTCTCACCGGTCACGCTGCCCTTCTCTCGCGCTTCGAGATCGGAAAGGATCTTGGCGTACATCTTCTCGTCGATTATAAACTTCTTGGAGTAAAGAGCAAAGCCTACGAGAATACAAACGAGCGGCAGTATCATCATTGCGATCTTCATGATCCAGATCGCCGAATCGGGCGTTGCGGCTATGATCTCTTCCGCTCTTTCGGGATCAGCGCCCGCCGCATTGGCGATCATATTGATGCCAGATATGATAAGAGTGAAGGAAATAACGCCCTTGCTTGCCGCGCCTCCGAACTGATTGATGAAGGGCTGGACGGCAAAGGATGCCGCCTCGTTTCGCTTACCGAGCTTCCATTCGCCGTATTCCACGGCATCCGCAAGGAACAGAAGCATAAGAAGCTGGATGAACGCCTGAGCGAAGAAGAGCCCGAGTCCCGCGAGAACGACGAGAGGCAAAAACTCAAAGGAGAGGAAGAAGATAATATAGGATACAGTAACGGCTATCATCGAGCCGGTATAAAGCTGCTTTCTCGTAAATTTCTTTCTGAAGAGGGGGAAGACCGACAGAGCCGTGAGCTGCGCCACGGCAAGCACTGCCGCGAAGACCATATACATTCCCTCGTTCTTGTAAGCGTACTTAAAGTAATAAGTACCGAAGCCCGTGGTCGTACAGTAGCCTATCATAAAGAGCGCCATAGAGATAGCGGTAACCAGAAGCTGATCGTTGCCGATAAGTGCGCGGAAGAGGTCCTTAAGAGTCGTGCGCTCTGTTTTTTCAAGCTGACCTCTCTCCTCCTTCACGCCAAGGAGAGTAATGCTCTGGAATACCCACATAATGACCGCGACAATGATGGCGAAGATGAAGTACGCGTTTCTCGCGCTCATCCCGCCGAAGAAGCCGGGAACGTTAAGGTAAATAAGAACCATCGCGAACATACCTACGTTTGCGCAGATCCTCGCGAACGCGCCGACGCCCTCACGCACGGACTGGTCCTTGGAGATGGCGGGCATCAGCGACCAGTAGGCGATATCGTTGAGCGAGAAGAAGATGCTGAAAAGAAGATAGGTCACGCCAAGGAGCAGGATGTGCGCGGTCTCACCCATCTCAAAATTGTGGAACATCAGGACGGTAAGTATTCCCGTTCCTATCATACCGATAAATATCCAGGGCTTGAATTTGCCCCATTTCGTCTTCGTATTGTCAACAATTGCTCCCACGAACGGGTCAATGACCGCGTCAAAGATGCCAAAGAGCGTCAGCATAACGCCGATAACGCCAAGACCTCCGTCGGAAAATCCAACCACGTCGGTCAGGTGTACCAGAAGATACATGCTGACAAGCGAATACAGCGCGTCGCGTCCTACTGTACCGAGACCGAAGCAATATTTATTGCGTCTTTCCTGCTTTGTCATAGCTTTTATTCCTCGCTTTCAATAAGTACAAATTCGTAGGGACGAAGCTTCCTTGCCACGCCCTCGTAGTTTGAAAGGACGCGCTTGCCCGTGATCTCAAGGGGATAGGATACGGGCTTATCCTTGAAGTTGCATACAGCCCTCACACGCTTACCGTCAAGCACTCTTTCAAAGGCGTAAACCCACTTACCGCGGTGAAGCTCCTTGAAGCTGCCCTCCTTCATCACGTCGCTCGACTTCTTGTAAGCGTTGACCGCCCTGAAGAACGCGATAACGCCGTCAGCATCCGAGAGATCCCTCTCGACGTTGACCTCGGTATAGTTCGGATGAATCTTGAGCCACGGCTTGCCCGCCGTGAAGCCCGCGTTAGCCTCGGCGCTCCACTGCATAGGCGTTCTCGCGTTGTCGCGCGAGGTCTTTCTGATGAGATGCCAGCGGAACGGATTGATTATACCGAGCTTCTTTGCCATCTTATCAACATTGTGGCTCTCGATATCCATAATTTCGTCAAGGCTGTCAAACGCGCCGTTGGTCATGCCGATCTCCTGCCCCTGATACACGTAGGTCGTGCCGCGCAGGGAGAACAGAAGTCCGAGGAGCATTTTCGCTCCGGCGGCGCGGTATTCGCCGCCCTTCGTGAATCTCGTGACCGATCTCGGCTGATCGTGGTTCTCAAAGTAGCAGGAATTCCATTCAAGCCCCTCCTGCCATTTCGTGAGGACGCGCATCAGCTTCTTCGGCTTGAACTTGGTCTTAAACCATTTTACGCCGATCTGGTCGCACTCCATATGCTCGAAGGCGAATACCATATCCAGCTCCCGCCTATCCGGGAGAGTGAGATCTGCCGCCTCCTTAAGATCCACCATAACGGTCTCGCCTACCGTGAGGGTCTCGTAGTTATCGAGCACGTCGCGGCGCAGAGCGGCGAGTATGTTGTGACAGCCTTCGGTGGAGAGGTAGTGCTCCTTGCCCGTGAGGGCGAGCGACTTCTTTCCGTCGGCAAAGGACTCCTTGAAGATGACGTTGATGACGTCGCAGCGGAAGCCCGCGACACCCTTGTCGAGCCAGAAGCGCATTATATCCGCTACCTCGCGGTAGACCTCGGGGTTATACCAGTTGAGGTCGGGCTGCTTCTTCGAGAACAGGTGGAGATAATACTCCTCGTTTTCGGGGTCTCCGAAGGGCTCCCACGGGCACTCGGCAAAAAAGTTGCCCCAGTTGTTCGGGAGCTTGCCGTCCTTGCCCTTCTTGATTACATAGTAATCCTTGTATTTCTGCTCTCCCGCCTTAGCTCTCTCGAACCACTCGTGCTCGTCGGAGGTGTGGTTGATGACGAGATCCATGATGATGGATATGCCGCGAGCCTTCGCCTCGGCAAGAAGAAGATCGAAGTCCTCCATCGTGCCGAACTCGGGCTGGATAGCCTTGTAGTCGGATATGTCGTAGCCGTTATCGTCGTTAGGGCTCTTATACACCGGGGAGAGCCATATTACGTCAACGCCAAGCGAGGATATATAGTCCAGCTTGGATATGATTCCCCTGATATCTCCCACGCCGTCGCCGTCCGAGTCGCAGAAGGAGCGCGGGTAGATCTGATATACGGTTGAATGCTTGTACTTATCTAACATAGATCCTCCGGAATATTGCTGATATATCGTTAAAGTATATTATACTACAAAGCGCGCCGTTTGTCAATATTTTGCGCGCGCACCGTGCGGGCGAGTCGGAGGTTGTGCAAAATAGATATCAGACAGTTTTCTTTTTCTGATTTTTTACCAATTTACAAATAGTGTCGTAAGATGTATAATTATAGTGGCTGAAACTAAAAATAAAGAAATGGAAGGTACGCAAGCATGAGTGCATTAAAGCGCATTTTGACTCTTTTGCTCGTAGCTGACCTCGTTTTCTTCACCGTCAACCTTCGCGGAAAGACCGCGGATATTTTCGGTAAGGGCGACAGCGTCACGAACGAGCCTCAAATCGAGAATCCCGAGGAAGCTCCCGAGGAAGCTCCCGAGGAGCAGACGCCTGCCGAGAAAACGCAGGAGGAGCTCTGGGCTGAGCAGTACGACTGCATCACGGTAGCCAAGGCTCTCGAGCTCTGCGAGCAGTTCGAGAACGCCCCCTCAACTGCCAGATATTACATCATCGCGACCGTCAAATCGGTTGACAACCCGACCTACGGTCAGCTCACCGTTGAGGACGCGACCGGAAGCATTACGGTATACGGCACGTACAGCTCCGACGGCTCCGTCAGATACGACGCCATGGGGGAAAAGCCGACAGCAGGCGACGTAGTGCTCATTTACGGTACGCTCCAGAATTATCAGGGCGAAACCAAGGAAGTGCAGAACGCAAGGCTTATCGACTTCTACACTCCCGAAAATGAGATCGACGAAGGTGACTACGTCGAGATGACGGTTGCGGATGCGCGTGTTGCCTCCGACGGCACGCTTGTAAAGACCGCGGGCGTGGTTGCGAGAATTACCTACGCAAACGGAAAGATCCCCTCCGGCTTCTTCCTTATCGACGGCACTGACTCCATCTATGTTTACGACGGTGATGCCGCAATCAAGGTAAAAGAGGGCAACAAGGTAACCATCCTTGCCACCAAGGATCACTGGATACTCGATACCGAAAAATCAAATGCGGAGAAGTTCGGCTACAAGGGCTGTAATCAGCTCACCGGCGTAACCGTCGTCAGCAATGACAAGGGCAGCCACGACTTCGACAAGAGCTGGATAACCGAGTCAACCGTAAAGCAGATCATGGATACCCCCTTCACCGAGGATATAACCACAACGATCTACAAGGTCACCGCTCTTATAAGAAAGGTTCCCGGCTCCGGATTCGTCAACTACTACATCGACGATCTTGACGGTGTGACCGGTACCTATACCTACACGCAGTGCAACGGCGCGGACTTTGACTGGCTCGACGAGTTCGACGGTAAGATCTGTACGGTATATCTCTCCGCGCTTAACGCAAAATCCACCTCCATCGGCTGTAACTGGAGATTTATTCCCGTCGCGGTCATCGACGAGGGCTTTGAGTTCGACGTAAACGACGCACCCGAGTTTGTGATCGACTACTTCGGTATCCCCGCCTTTGAGAGCTCGTATATGGTGGGCGCAAAGGTTGAGCTCCCCACTGATATTTCCTCCGATATACTCAACTTCACGGGCGCGACCCTCTCCTACTCCGTATCCGATGACACCGTTGCTTCTATAACCGCGGAGGACGGCAAGACCTACTTCAATACCCTCGCTCAAGGCAGAATTGAAGTCACCGTTACCGCAGCTCACAACGGCAACTCGGCGCAGAAAACGATCGCCGTCACGGTTATCACTCAGGCTTCCTACGACAGCATTACTGTCAGAGAGGCTATCGAGGCGGAAAATAATACAGAGGTCACCGTAAGAGGTATCGTCGGTCCTTCCGCTGTTAACCAGGCGGGCACCTTCTACCTTATTGACGGGACCGGATCCATCCCCGTCAAGGGCGTCAGCGCAGACGAAATTATGAAGGGACTGTCTATCGGCGACGAGATCGTGGTCAGGGGCACGAGAACCATCACCAAGGACGGCGGCGGTCAGATAGTGATCGGTGACGCTGAAATACTAGCCAACTACTACGGTGAAAATAACTATTCAACCGACTCCTTCATCAAGGATATGACCATAAGCGAGATCAAGGCTGTTCAGGATTCGCCCGAGGCAACCGTGAACGTCTACGTGCTAACCGCTGCCGTAACTAGATCGAGCGTCCAGCAGGGCTCTTACACAAACGTTACGTTCAACGTTGACGGTCTGCTTCTTTATACCGGCAGCGCATCACAGTACGCTTGGATCGCGGAATACTTCGAGGAGGGTGAAAGCTCCGGAACCTTCACGCTGGAGCTCGCACTATGCGACTGGAACGCAAAGGGTCTCAAGGGCTGTGTTCTCTCTATAACTCTCGACGACGGAACCAAGGTTTATAATACGACAAATTTTAATTAAAGTTTACATTTTAACGCTTAACGGCGGCTTCATAGTGAGCCGCCGTTACTTTTTACTTTATATTTTCCGCAATTTCCCGAGTTATCCCGGGGCGCAGGATGAGCCACGCCGTAAGCCTTGCGCCCTCGTTATATCGAAGGACCTATTCACTTAAAAAGGCAAGCGAGGCTCTTGTTGAAAGCGTCCTCACACGCGTCGCTTGATCACTTCGCGCCCTCGTCTTCTCTCTTGCTCCGTCGGGTCGCATACCTTCAAATGAAGCTTTGATAATACTAATAAAAGGAAGAAGAACTAATATTTCGGAAATAAAATGTTAACAAATTAATAACTTTTAATAATTTTTAATAATTTGCCTTTTTTCCCTTGACTTTAGCGTTTTAAAGTGCTAAAATGTTTATCGCAAATAGATTTTCAGAGGTATTTCAATGAAGACTTTTATGAACAAGGTCAAGGAGAACAAAGCGACGCTCCTTAAGTTCCTTGCGCTTTTACTTATACTGGCGCTAATCTCGCTTATTACGCTCGCGGTGCTTTTCGCTACCGGAATGCTGCACTATGACGATGGATTCGTATTCAACGCGCATATATTCGACTCCTTCAGAGGTAAGTGGTACGGATTTATAGTATTTATACTTATCCAGACCGTGCTCAGCATGTTCCTTTGCTTTATACCCGGCGTGGCAGCGGCATTCGTAATGTTCTCTACCGTGCTCTATCCCAATCCCTGGCACGCTTTTCTGCTCTCCTACTCCTGCGTCCTTATCTCGAGCACTTCACTGTACATAATCGGCAGGCTCGGCGGACACAAGATCTGCGAGAAGATCCTCGGCAAGGAGGACTGTGACAAGGCGCTTGAGCTGCTGCGTACCAGAGGTACGGTATACTTCCCTCTCATGATGCTCTTCCCGATCTTCCCCGATGACGCGCTCGTCATGATCGCCGGCGTTACCAAGATGCGCCTCGGCTGGTTCATCCCCTCGATCGTGCTTTGCAGAGGTATCGGTGCTGCTACGATCATCTTCGGTATGTCCGTTATTCCCTTTGAAAGCTTTACCTCGTTATACGACTGGCTCATTCTCATCACCGTCTGCTTCTTCTGGATAAGAGAGCTCTTCAAGCTCGCCAATAAGATCGACCGCAAGTTTGAGAAAAAGAGACAGGAAAAGGAAGCGCTGATGGCTAACGTTATCGAGCAGACCCTCGAGGAATCGATGAATCTCGACTGAAAATAAATATAAAACCGTCCCCGGAATAAAGTCTCCGAAGGACGGTTTTTGTATTTTATCCGATAACCGTGCAAACTCCTACGAGCACCGCAAAGAACAGGACGTTAAACACGGTGAACTTAAGAATATACCGAAGGGTATGTCCGGGCTGATCCTTGGTGTATTCCTTAAAGGTAATAAGGCTGGCGAGCGAGGCTATCAGAGTTCCTACGCCGCCGATGTTTACACCGAGAAGAAGCTCGCGGTAATTCATCGTAAACTGTGAGAGGAGTATAGCCGAGGGGACGTTGCTGATCACCTGACAGCACAACGCGGAAAAGACGAGCGTATTTCTCTCAAGAAGCATTGAGAAAAATTCGCGCACGACGCCGATCCTCGCCATATTACCGGAGAAGATAAAGAAGAAAACAAAGGTGAGAAGCAGTCCGTAGTCAACGCCGCGCAAAGCCTCGCGATCAAGAAACAGAAGCGCAACGGGAATCACTATAAGACCGACAACAAACGGCACGGTACGGAATACTATAAGTATGGATAGGGCAAAAAGGACAAGGTATATTATCACCCTCGCCGGCGGCAGCTCTGCCGCCTTTTCCTCTATTTCAAGCGGCTCCGACTTCACAAATACAAGGCAAAGCGCCGTGATAAGCGCGATCGACACGATAAACGGCGGAAACATAATGCTTAAGAACTCACCGTCGGGAATTCCGAACTTGGTGTATAGGTAGAGGTTCTGCGGATTGCCAAATGGGGTGAGCATACCGCCGAGATTTGCCGCGATGTTCTGCATTATGTAGGTAAACGCCATATACTTCTCCTTGCCCGTTGTGTGCAGAACGAAGTATCCGAGCGGTAAAAACGTGAGCAGCGCCATATCGTTGGCAATAAGCATGGAGCCTATAAAGGTTATATAGACCAAGGCAAGTATGCAAAGCTTGGTATTCTTAAATCGGCGGATGATAGCCTTTGCCATCGTGTAGAAGAAGCGGATGTTTCGAAGAGCGCACACGACCGCAAGCACGCAGAAAAGGCAGGTCAGCGTCTTGAAGTCAAAGTAGCCGAGGTATTCCTTGTCCGGCGGAACTATAAAGACGGTGACGGTTGCCGCAAGCGCCGCAATGAGCACCACAGCATTGGTCTTGGCGAAGCTGATGATCCTTGCGTAGCCTATATTCTTAAAAAGTCCTGCAATTTTTGTTTTCATAGAAACCTCGAAGATCATTTTCCGATATACAAGTATAGCACTTTTTCTAAAAAATGCAATAGGTTTTTGAAAATTGAAAATTGAAAGTTGAAAATTAAGAGGAGGCTACGCTCAAACGGTAGGGGAGGGGCTTGCTCCTCCCGAAAATGTAAAATTAGGCTCCCTCC
>CAYWPS010000066.1:0-10004 GCA_964460165.1 uncultured Ruminococcus sp.
CTGACTCCGAATTTGCTATTCGTCGGTCGGATACGACGAATAACGCAATATACCGCAAGCGGTATGCAGTGGGTCCCGGGTTCGAATCCCTGAAGGTGCACCAAGGTCCGATTTTTCGGACCTTTTCTTTTTTTAAACGAGTCAGGTTGCCGCAACTGACTCCGAATTTGCTATTCGTCGGTCGGATACGACGAATAACGCAATATACCGAATTGCGGATGATATACAAGGCTGCCGCCTAGATTTTATTAAACTATGTGATATAGTACACTTATACAGGTGATATCGTGCTAAACCGAACCCTTTAAAAACAGAAAGAGCAAACATTACAAGACGAAAAATCTTGTTTGTCTGCTCTTTTTCTTTCATTCTTGGATTATTTGTTCATTTCCTTTTCAACTGCCGCGATCCTTTCTCCGAGCGGAGGGTGGCTATACTCGAGCACCACGTTTATCTTTGAGGGGGCAAGGTGGGCGAAGTTCTCGCGGGCAAGCTTTTTCAGCGCGCTTGTCATAGCCGCTCCGCAGCCCTCCTTCACCGCCTGCTTGTCGGCACGGTATTCTGCCTTTCGGCTCACCGCGTTGATGACGAGCGAGGTGAAGGGCTGGATAACACCGAGGCATGCCGACAGGAGTATGTAAGCGAAGCCGTAGTTCACGCCTTCGAAGCCAAACGCGGTATGGAGCGCGGGAGCGCTGACTGCCGCCCATACTATAAGCGACATAATAAGCAGGTTGCCGAAATTGAGGATCTGTCTTTTGGGGACGTCCTTGTTGAGTCCGTGCCCGAGCTCGTGCGCGAAAACGGCGCAGATCTCGTCGGCGGTCATAGCGTTTACGAGGTTGTCGTAGAGGACAATCGTTTTCAGCTTGCCAAAGCCGGTGAAGTAGGCGTTCAGCTTGGTGGTTCTGCGCGATGCGTCCATGACCTCGATAGCCTTTACCGTGTATCCGTGCGAGGTTAAAAGGGCAAGAAGGCGCTCCTTAAGCTCTCCGTCCTCAAGGGGAGTGAACTTATTGCCCACACGGCTGAGTATAGGATAGAGGAAGGTGATGAGCATCGTCACGATGAAAATAACGATAGCGAAGAGGAGTATCATCCAATCGCCGAAAACAGAGTGCACCCAATAAAGAGCGCATACAATACCGATCGAAATACCGAATTCTATTATGAGCTCGCGTATCTTGTCTATGATGAATGTCTTGAGCGTGGAACGGTTGAAGCCGTACTTTTCCTCGATGACCATAGTGACGATATAGCTGAACGCGGCGTTGACGAGCGCGCCTATCACGCTCTCAAGGAGTATGACCGCAAGCATCTGCATAAACCATCCCGAATTAAAGAGAGAGGCAAATGCCGCATATACGTTTGTAATGAGCATGAGAAGGGTTACAGCACAGGTAGCAATTCCCGAGAATATTGAAAGCCTTGTGCTCTCGGCGCTGTACTTTTTCCATCTTTCATAGGTCTCGGAGTCGTACACGTCCTTAAGGTTCTCGGGCGTTGGGTTGTTTGCGGAGCGGAGCTCGACAAAATTAAGTATAAGGCGGTAGATGCCCGAAATAACTACCGCAACGATTACTAATAGTCTCATATGTAATCTCCTTAATATTCAGTTGAATTATTGGTCTAGTATATTGTATCAAAAATATAACGGATTTTCAACCCCAAAGAAAAATAAATTTTTCCGGCTTTTGTGACTTTGTTACATACAAATGACAAAATGTGTGTTATAATAAATACATCAAAGCAAAGATCTTACGCCAAGACGAAAGGAGAGTCGGCATGAAGCCCAAAATAACCTTTAACGAGGATAAGGAAATAGTAGCAACCGTAAAGCAGGGACTGAAGGAGAGGGGCGGATACTGTCCGTGCAGGTTCGAGATGACGGAGGAAAACAAGTGTATCTGTAAGGAGTTCAGAGAGCAGATCGCGGATCCGGACTTCGAGGGATACTGTCACTGTATGTTATATTATAAACACAAATCTTAAAAGAAAAAGGAGAATAAAAATGTCAGTACTTCATATCGGAAAATCGGAATTTGATGAAAAGGTAATAAAAAGCGATAAGCCCGTTCTCGTAGATTTTTACGCTACGTGGTGCGGCCCCTGCAAGATGATCGCGCCCATTCTTGAGCAGATAGCGGACGAGCATCCCGAGTACGTTATAGCCAAGGTCAACGTTGATGAGGAGCCTGAGCTCGCTAGAGAGTTTAAGATCACGAGCATTCCCGCGCTCTTCGTTATTCGCGACGGCTCCGTTGACGACAGCGTAGTAGGCTACAGAAGCAAGGACGCGCTTCTTGAACTGCTTGAAGGATGATAAAGGTGTAAAGATATAAGCAGCTGAGATCGACAATAAAAGCATAACTAAAGAAAAACACGTGAATGTGAAGCAGTCGCTGAAAAACGGGTGATGTTCTTAGCGGAGAATTTACACTTTGACAAAAATGCAAGCATCGCATTTGACCGGTCAAACGCAAATGGGCTAAGCCCAAACCCTTATTACAGGCAGAAAGAGCAAACACGCAAGACGAAAATCTTGTATGTCTGCTCTTTTTCTGTTTGTGATGTATTTGCTGTCGCAAAAGTGATGTTATTCGCTACGCTCATAATGATGTTGCTCGCGAATTGCTGTGCAATTCTTTGCTCGCAGTGATGTGATGTTTGCCTACTGTGCCGAAGGCACAACATCATTCACGCAGTGAACATCACTGACGAAGTCAACATCACTTGCCCGCAAGGGCAAACACCGTATAGCGTGAATACTCCGTTAAGAGTATCACGCTAACGGCTGCTTCATTTTCTTTTGCTCAATAAAATATGAACAAATTGTAAATGAAAGATTTTTTCAAAATTTCATCAAAAAATCGAAAAAACACGAAAAAATGAAAATTATTTTCAAAATCCGCATTTTTTGTGGATTCTACATAAAATATTTTAAATATTTAGACGTGCGTCTTCACGCAAAAAATCTTCAAAAAATGTATTGACAAAGCATATTTTCTGTGCTAAAATCGGAATTGTGAAAGTATTTTTCATAAAATTTGGAAACAATTTTCATAATTTCCGTAAAAACCTCACGAAATACCGATAAAAATGAAAATTATTTTCAAAAACGGCAAAAAACACGAAAGGAGGCAAAGTATTGAACAGGACTTTACTGCAGGCGCAGCTCATGTATAACGACATGGGCAAGTCTGAAAAGAGAGTCGCTGATTGGTTATTCTCCCACTCGGGAGAGATCCTGCCATATTCCATTTCTGATCTTGCCTCCATGTGTGAAAGCAGCGAGGCAACGATAGTCCGATTCTCCAAGAGGCTCGGATGCTCGGGATATCAGGATCTGAAGATCGCTCTTGCAAGAGAGCATGACAAAAAGGTCATAGCTCCCACTATCACCGCCGAGGACGATTGCTTCAGCATATTTGAAAAGGTGTGTAACGACGCCTATATGTCGCTTGAGAGAACGAAGAAGACGCTCTCGCCCGAGGCTATGTCCATGGCGGTGCGCGCGATAGCGTCATCGGGCAGGGTAGTGCTCATCGGACTTGGCGCGTCGGCGCAGGTTGCCGAGGATGCGAGCAATAAGCTTCTTCGAGCAGGCTACAACTCGGTAGCGTATGCAGATACGCATATGCAGGCGATAGCCGTCTCACAGCTCAGACCCGGTGACACCGTCATAGGTATCTCTCAGTCGGGAGCGTCGAAGGATATCGTAGAGTCGATGAAGGTGGCTAAGTCGCGCGGAGCCCGTACGATAGCGATAACCTCGAGAGAACGCTCACCTATCGCAAGACTCAGCGAGATAGTGCTTCTGACCGACACCGAGGAAACGAGACATTCAACCCTCGGTCTTAACTCCCACCTGGCAAGACTCGTCGTTATTGACGCTCTTTGCTACAAGCTCGTGTACGAGAACGCGGAGCGAGCGCAGAAGGTCGGCGAGGGCGAGGCAGAGCTTATGGCCAAGAGGATCGCGGACTGATCAGACCAACAGCGAAAACAAAAATAATTAATATACAGACAAAAGGAGAAACAAAATGAAAATTTTGGTAGTAAACGCAGGCTCGTCCTCCCTTAAGTATCAGCTTTTTGATATGGAGACGGGTGAGGTTCTTGCAAAGGGTCTTTGCGAGAGGATCGGCATTGACGGTGCTATTACTCACAAGCGTCCCGGAAAGGCTGACTTCAAGAAGGAAACCGAGCTTAAGGACCACAAGGCAGCTATCGAGCTCGTGCTCTCGCTTCTTACCGATGCGGAGCTTGGCGTAGTTGCGAGCGCTGATGAGATCGGCGCGGTAGGTCACAGATTCGCTCACGGCGGTGAGATCCGTCAGTCCTCCATTCTCGGTGAGGAGGAGCTCAAGTATCTTGAGAGCATCATCGAGATCAACCCCCTTCACGGTCCGCCCGCGATCAGCGGCTTCAAGGGCTGTAAGGCAGTTATGCCCGACGTCGTACACGTTGGCGTGTTCGACACCTCCTACTATTCCTCTATGGAAGAAAAGGCTTTCGTTTATCCCATCCCCTACGAGCTTTATGAAAAATATAAGATCCGCCGCTATGGCTTCCACGGCACCTCTCACAGATTCGTATGCGCAGAGGCAGGCAAGCTTATCGGCAACAAGGACGCGAAGATCATCACCTGTCACCTCGGTAACGGCTCATCCATCACTGCCACCGTTAACGGAAAGGCTATCGACACCTCCATGGGCTTCACTCCCAACGACGGCGTTCCCATGGGTACAAGATGCGGCGCGCTCGACCCCACCGTCGTTCCTTATATAATGAAGAAGGAAGGACTTACTCCCGAGGAGGTCGAAAAGCTCCTTAACTCCAAGTCCGGTCTTCTCGGCGTGTCCGGAGTATCCAGCGACTGCAGAGATATCACCGGTGCCGCAAAGGAAGGTAATCACAGAGCTGCTCTCGCACTCCAGATCCTTACTCACAATATCAAGAAGATAATCGGCTCTTACGTAGCAGAGATGGACGGCGTTGACGCCCTCGTATTCACCGCAGGCATTGGTGAGAACGACAGAGCTCTGCGTCAGAACGTATGCCGCAATATGTCCTACCTCGGCGTAGCAATCGACGAGGAGCTCAATATGAACTGCCCCTCGGGCGAGATAGTAGAGCTTACCGCTCCCGGCGCAAGAGTAAGAACCTTCGTTATTCCCACCAACGAGGAATATATGATCGCTCTTGACACTCTCGCACTTGCTACCAAGTAATTAAGTTAACCAATAAAAAAATAAATATATATTACCGAAAGGAAACAAAAAATGAAATCCGTTTACGAGATCAAAAAAGAAATCTGTGAAGTCGGCCACATTATGTATGAGCTTGGCTTCGTAGCCGCAAACGACGGAAACATCTCCGTTAAGGTTGGCGAGAACGAGTATTACTGCACTCCTACCGGCGTATCCAAGAGAGACCTCACTCCCGACATGATCATCAAGGTAGACAAGAACGGCAACAAGCTCGAGGGTAAGCTTAACCCCTCCTCCGAGATCAAGATGCACATGAGAGTGTATCAGGAGAGAGCGGACGTTAACGCGGTCGTTCACGCTCATCCTCCTGTTGCTACCGCCTTCACCATCGCAGGCGTAGATCTTGACCAGTACATTCTCCCCGAGGCAGTTCTTACCATCGGCAGCGTTCCTACCTGTGAGTACGGTACTCCCTCTACTATGGAAATTCCCGATTCTCTTCTTCCTTACATCCAGAACCACGACGCTTTCCTTCTTAAGAACCACGGCGCTCTCACCGTTGGCTGCAATCTTAATAAGGCTCGCTTCGTAATGGAGGAGGTTGAGTTCAACGCTAAGATATGCAAGTACGCTATGGAGCTTGGCGCAGTTCACGAGATCCCCAACGATCAGCTCGTTAAGCTTATGGAGCTCCGTAAGAAGATGAATCTTCCCGGCCGTCACCCCGGTATTGAGATCGAGGAAGAACCCGCTGCTGCAAACGAGGAGCTCGTAGCCGCAATCACCCGTAAGGTCCTTGAGGCACTCGGTAAGTAATTTTCTCCTTCGCTGAAAAATTAAAAGAAAGGAGAAAAATGCAATGGCTATAAATTGGACAGAGGCAGATATTGAGAAGGTAGTTGCCTCGGTACTTAAGAATTTAAAGGCGGATGCCGGCACGAAGGCTACCACCGGCTGGGACTCCACCGGATATCAGGGCAGACGCTTCATCGGAGTATATTCCGATATGAACGACGCGATCGAAGCCGCGACTCAGGGCTACAAGGCTATCAGAGCTATGTCGCTTGAGGAGCGTGAAAAGATTATCGCTGTTATCCGCGACCTTACGAGAAAGGAAGCACCCATCATGGCACAGCTCGGTGTTGCCGAGACCAAGATGGGCAGAGTCGATCATAAGATCGCAAAGCATACGCTCGTTGCAGATAAAACTCCCGGCACGGCTGATATCGTGTCCGTCGCAAAGACGGGTGATTACGGACTTACGCTCACGGAGATGGCGCCATTCGGCGTCGTCGGAAGCATAACTCCCAGCACCAACCCATCCGAGACGGTTATTTGTAACAGCATAGGTATGATAGCCGCAGGTAACGGCGTGGTATTCAATCCCCACCCCGGAGCTATCGCAACCTCGAACTACGCGGTAGATCTCATCAACCGCGCAAGCGCGGAGGCAGGCGGTCCTAAGGTGCTCGTGGCGTCGGTGGCAAAGCCTACTCTCGACACCGCTAACGTAATGTATAAGCATCCGAACATAAAGCTTCTCGTCTGTACGGGCGGCCCCGGAGTTGTAAGAAGCGTTCTCTCCTCGGGAAAGAAGGCTATCGGAGCAGGCGCGGGCAATCCTCCCGTTATAGTTGACGATACCGCTGACGTAAGAAAGGCGGGTAAGGACATCATCGACGGATGTACCTTTGACAACAACCTTCCTTGCATTGCGGAAAAGGAGGTCTTCGCCTTCGCTAACATCGCGGACGAGCTGATCGACTCGATGGTGGCAAACGGAGCGTACAAGATCGACCGTGCGACAGCGGACAGACTTGTCAACATCGTTCTTGAGGATAAGAAAAATCCCAAGACCGGAGTTATCTCCAAGACTGTCAGCCGCGATTGTGTCGGACGTGACGCGAAGGTCCTTCTTGCCAAGGTTGGTATCAACGTGGGCGACGAGGTGCGCTGCATTATCTGCGAAACCGAGTTTGAGCATCCCTTCGTTCAGCACGAGCTTATGATGCCCATACTTCCTATCGTAAGAGTAAAGAACATTGACGAGGCTATCGACCTCGCGGTAAAGGCGGAGCACGGCAACCGTCACACCGCGCACATGCACTCCAAGAACATCGACCACCTCACCAGATTTGCAAGAGCGGTCGAGACCACGATATTTGTAAAGAACGCGCCCTCCTATGCGGGTATAGGCTTCGGCGGCGAGGGTCACACCACCTTCACCATCGCAGGACCTACCGGCGAGGGAATCACGAGCGCAAGAAGCTTTACCAGATATCGAAGATGCGTTCTTTCGGAGAGTTTCAGAATAATATAAATATAAAAACGACAACTAAGCTTTACATAAACTCATAATAACGGTTATATAGGATCGGTTGTCGGGAAAGGTAAATAAAATGAATATTTCTTCTTCACAGGTAGAAGCGATAGTTCGCAGAATTCTCGGTGAGGTAGGCACGGCTCCCAAGGCGAGCGCGGGCGTACCCAAGACCGCGAAGGTTGCTATGCTCACCGGCACAAAGAAGATCGAGGTTAAGGAATTTCCCATTCCCGCCCTTCAGGATGACGATATTCTCGTCAAGGTAGAGGGGTGCGGCGTGTGCGGCACGGACGTACACGAGTGGAAGGGCGACCCCTTCGGACTCATTCCCGTAACTCTCGGTCACGAGGGCACGGGCGAGATCATAGCTCTTGGCAAGAACGTCAAGACCGATACAGCGGGCAAGCCCATCAAGGTCGGCGACAAGATCGTTACCTCGGTTATCAGCTGCGGCGAGTGCTTTGTCTGTCGTAATCAGCCCGCCAACACCAACCTTTGCGACAAGCAGGGCGTGTTCGGACTTATTCCTCACAGCGATGCTCAGCCTCTTACCGGTTGGTTCGCTACCCACCTCCTTATCAGAGGCAAGGGCTCTACATATTTCGTAGTTAACGACCTCGACCTCCAGGAGAGAATGCTTCTCGAGCTTGCTTGCGTGTGCGTGCACGCTCTCAAGAGAGCAAACTCCACGGGTCTTATCAACTTCAATTCCAAGGTTCTCGTTCAGGGTCTTGGTCCCGTAGGTCTCGTTATGATATCCGTTCTTCGCGCTGCAGGTGTTAACCACATCGTAGCTATCGACGGTACGCCCAAGCGACTTGAGATGGCTAAGAAGCTCGGCGCAAAGACCGTCATCAGCTTCAAGGAGATCACCTCGCTCGAGGAGAGAGTCGCTATCGTTAAGGGCGTTGCCAACGGCGTTGGCGTGGACTTCGCGTTCCAGTGCACCGGCGCACCCATGGCGGCGAAGGATATCTACGAGTACATACGCCGCGGCGGCGGTATGTGTGAGATGGGCTTCTTTGTAAACAACGGCGAATACACGGTCAACCCCCACTTCGCTATGTGCAACAAGGAGATAACCATCGTCGGCTCTTGGGATTACAGCGCTGACGATTATCCCACCACCATGGCGTTCCTTCGCCAGGCAAGAGAGATGAAGATTCCGATCAAGGAGCTCATCACTCACTCTTATCCTCTTGACAAGCTCAACGAGGCTATGGAAATGAACGTCTCCCAGCAGGGTATCAAGATTTGCTACGTTGCTGATTAAGGAGTGTTGATATGGCACTCGGTATGATAGAGGTTTTTGGCTTTGCGACGGCGATAGTATGCGCTGACGCAATGGCGAAGGCGGCTGACGTAAAGGTCGTCGCCATAGACAAGAACAAGCCTGCGGCAGGCGACGCGGCAAAGGTACCGCTCGTTATGGCTATAAAGGTAGAGGGATCTGCCGCCGCGGTCGAGGCAGCCGTTGAGGCAGGAAAGAGAGAAGCGGAAGCGCGCGGTCTCTATATCTGTCACAAGGTGATAGCAAGACAGAGCGAGGACATAGAATGGTTCGCTCATCTGTCGGCTCTCGGCAAGGATAAACTAAGATAAAACAAAAAATTTATAAAGGAGAAATCAAAATGATGGAAGCACTCGGAATGGTAGAGACCAGAGGTCTCGTAGCAGCTATTGAGGCTGCAGATGCTATGGTTAAGGCTGCAAACGTAGTTCTTATCGGTAGCGAAAAGATCGGTAGCGGTCTTGTAAGCGTTATGGTACGCGGTGACGTAGGAGCTGTTAAGGCTGCTGTTGAGGCAGGCTCTGCTGCTGCTCACTCTCTTGGCGAGGTTATTGCGACTCACGTAATTCCCAGACCTCACGCAGACGTTGAAAAGCTCCTTCCCGCTATCAAGTAATAAAGGACTTGTAGTATGAAGGCTATAGCGCTCTTGGAAGTGCAGGCAATGGTTGCCGCAATCACAGGACTTGACGCTATGGTTAAAGCGGCTGACGTAAAACTCATTCACGTGGAAAAACGCCTCGGCGGCAGACTTGTAACGGTCGTCGTCGAAGGCGAGGTTTCCGCGGTGAAGGCGGCTCTTGAGGCCGGCGCGGCTGCCGCAGCCGAAGTTGGCAACGTAAAGTGTTGCGAGGTGATCGCGCGCCCGCACCCCGACGTTATGAGATTCTTGACGACGGGCTAAAAGCGTCAATCCGGTGAGAGTGAAAGGTCTGCGCCGATATATTCGATCGGCTTTTGCCGCTCGCGGTATCCGCGTGCCGCAGTGCATGAAAAAACGCCGTCTCTCACCTGAATATGACGTTTTACAATTCAGGTTTTAAGACAAGCGTCTTAGAATATATATTTTCGAAAATTTATTATTAAAAATCTTACAGGAGGATTTGAACATGGAAGCACTTGGAATGGTAGAGACCAGAGGTCTCGTAGCTGCTATCGAGGCAGCTGATGCTATGGT
>CAYWPS010000067.1:0-9751 GCA_964460165.1 uncultured Ruminococcus sp.
TGCCGGGCTTGCAGAAGAACTCAAGCTCCATCTGCTCAAACTCACGGGTACGGAAGGTAAAGTTACCGGGGGTGATCTCGTTTCTGAAGGACTTACCGATCTGCGCTACGCCGAAGGGAAGCTTTCTTCTCGTGGAACGCTGTACGGAGGAGAAATTAACGAAAATGCCCTGCGCGGTCTCGGGACGAAGATATACCGTGTTGGTAGAATCCTCGGTTACGCCGATAAAGGTCTTGAACATAAGATTGAACTTCTTGATATCAGCGAAATCGTTGCCGCCGCAAAGAGGGCAAACGATACCCTTCTCCTTAATGTAGGCAGCCATCTCGTCGAAGCTCCAGGATGCGGGATTGTCGTTAAGACCGTTTGCAAAGGCGTAATCCTCAATAAGCTTGTCAGCTCTGTGACGCGCCTTACAGCCCTTACAGTCCATAAGAGGATCGGAGAAGCCGCCGACGTGACCGGATGCGACCCAAGCCTGAGGGTTCATTATAATAGCGGAATCCAGTCCTACGTTGTATCTGGACTCCTGAACGAACTTTTGCCACCAAGCCTTCTTAACGTTGTTCTTGAACTCAACGCCGAGAGGACCGTAATCCCACGAGTTAGCAAGGCCGCCGTAGATCTCACTGCCGGGGAAAATGAAACCGCGCGTCTTACAAAGCGCGACTATTTTGTCCATTGTTTTTTTGCTGTTTTCCATTGTTATATCTCCATTTTGTAAATAATTATTAGCATTAAACGAGCTTACCGAGTATAACGCCACCCTTGTGCGAAAGGGGAATGACATCGACCATCTCGCCTTGAAGCCCCGCCGGCGCTTGCACCCTCACCTCCGCAAAGGAATCCGAGTGCGCGCTATAATACCCGCCGCCAAAGGTTTCGAGAACGACGGAAAGAGGTGTTCCCAACGCGACGATGCCGTCAAGCACGGTGTCTCTGACCTCGTTTTTTACCGCGATAAGCCTTGCCGACCTGCTGCGCTTCTCACTCTCGTCTATCTGTCCGTCGTAGGCAGCCGCGGGAGTTCCCCGTCTTTTTGAGTAGGAGAAAACGTGCGCGTCGATAAATCCCGCCTCTTTTACGAAGCTGACCGTTTCAAGAAAGTCCTCCTCGCTCTCGCCGGGGAAGCCTACCATCAGGTCGGTGGTGAAGCAAGCGCCGGGGATACTCTGCTTGATGTAATTTATATTCGCTAGAGCCATAGCTCTCGAATATCTCCTTTTCATAGCCCGAAGAACACTGTCCGAGCCGCTCTGTATAGAGAGATGGAAATGCGGAGCGAGTATTTTTGCCCCCTTGACCTTGTCAACGAAGCTCTTTCCGATAAGCTCCGGCGCAAGCGAGCCGAGGCGTATTCTCTCGCAGCTATGACGCCTGTCGAGCTCCAGGATGAGATCTCCGAGCCCGTAATGAAAATCAAAGTCCTTGCCGTACGATCCGGTCTCGATACCCGTGAGCACTATCTCGCGCGTTCCGCCTCGATACAGACCCTCGACCTCGCGGATAACGTCCTCGGGCAGCTTGGAACGAACCCTTCCCCTTGCGGACGATATCGCGCAATACGTGCACCTCGACTCACAGCCGTCCTCTATCTTGACGTAGGCTCTCGTCCTCGGCGCTTTGGTAATGGTCATCGGCTCAAAGCTCACTTTGTCAAGATCCGCGACCGAGCAATAGCTCTTTTCGCATGGATTTTCCAGCATAAACTCAACACGTCCCACTACATCGAGCTTCTTATCCGTGCCGAGCACTATATCAACACCCTCTATCTTCAAGAGCTCCTCGGGAGAGCGCTGACTGTAACATCCCACCACCGCGATAACGGCGTCCGGATTCTTTGCAACGGCGCGCCTGACGATCTGCCGCGACTTACGGTCGCTCTCGGCAGTCACGGTGCAGGTGTTTATAACGTAAGCGTCGCAAACCTCCTCAAACGGCATAACCTTGAAGCCGCGCGCCTCAAACGCCTCGCCTATCGCCTCGGTCTCATACTGCGAAACCTTACAGCCAAGGGTGTATAAGCCTACGCTTCTCATCATTCGCCGCCGTAAACCTCGGGACGAAGCACTCCTACGTAAGGCAGAGCGCGGTATCTCTCATCATAGTCAAGTCCGTAGCCTATAACGAACTCGTCGGGTATCTCCGTACCGCAATAGTCGGGAACGAAGTCAACCTTACGGCGCGAGGGCTTGTCAAGCAGAGTACAGGTGCGCACGCTTCTTGCTCCCTTGCCGAGCAGGTACTTGGTAAGGTAAGAAAGAGTCACGCCGCTGTCAATGATGTCCTCGACGATAAGCAGATCGCACTTGTCAAGATCCGGACGGATAAGATCAAGGTGAATATTGATCGTGCCCGTGGTGACCGTGCCCGCTCCGTAAGAGGATACCTTCATGCAGTCGATCTCTACCGGGACGGTGATCTTCTTCATGAGATCTCCCATAAACACTATCGACCCCTTAAGAATACAAACGAGAATAAGTCTCTTGTCCTCTCCCGCGTAATCTCTGTCGATCTCCTTAGCGATTCTTGTGGTGATGCGGTCGATCTCCTCGCCCGAAACGAGAATTTTAGCTACGTCCTTGTTCATTTTAGAGTCCTTTCTGAGTTAAACAAACACTACGGCATTATAAATATCATACCGATATTTTAACAGAAAGCGACCCCGTTGTCAAGTCGATTGGTAAACAATATTCCTTTAAAAAGAAAATATTTTAAAATCCTCTTGACAATTCGGATTTCTTCGGCTATAATATATCGTGCGCTAATATGAATACGCGCCAGCAAGATGTTAAATCAACAACGAAGGAGGTGCTTGTCATGAAGAGAACCTATCAGCCCAAGAAGAGACAGAGAAACAAAGAGCATGGTTTCAGAAAGAGAATGGCAACCGCTAACGGTAGAAAAGTTCTTAAGAGAAGACGCGCCAAGGGAAGAGCTAAGCTCACCTACTAATTGAAAGCGGTCAAAACCGCACATCATGGGTCACGCAAAGTGACAGTCGCCGCACGCGACATACAAAACCTCCGATAAAACGCCGCTTTGCGAATTTATCGGGGTTTTTGCTTAGTATAGGGTCTGTTACAAGCCGGCGTCCCATAATGGAGAGATTATGAAATTCAAAGCAATTTGCGAAAATCATTTGTATTCAAAAGCGTATTCAAAGGGCAAAAGAGCAGTGACATCGGCTCTCGCGGTATACGTGCTGCCCGATTATGCGGCTAAGCGGCTGGCAAAGTCGCACCCGGAAAAAAAGATCGTCAACCGCATCGGGCTGACGACATCAAAGGCACTTGGCGGCGCCGTGGTACGCAGCCGCGCAAGGAGAGTTCTTCGCGAAGGACTGAGACAAGTGGAAAAGGAAAGACCGCTCAAAGTCGGGTTCCTTATCGTAATTGCGGCAAGACACGCCGCCGTGACAGCGAAGAGCACGGACATCAAGCTTCAGCTGATCGAAGCTTTCACCAAGCTCGGTATGTTCAAAGAGTGATATGAAGCACGTAATGATATGGCTCATACGCCTGTACCAAAAATATATATCTCCCATAAAACCGGCCTGCTGCAGGTTCACCCCAACCTGCTCTGCCTATGCTATCCAAGCATTTCAAAAACGTGGCTTTTTCGTAGGATTGATGCTTACGGTGTGGAGAATTCTTCGTTGCAACCCGTTTTGCAAGGGAGGATACGACCCCGTACCCGAAAAGGGACTCAGAAATCCTAAGAACGCAGGAACACGGGAGACAGAACAGAATACCGACACACAAAAACAAGAAAAGGATAATTAAAGTAAATGTTTGATTGGCTTTACAGATTCCTCGGTTCTATGCTTTCCTTCTTCGAGAGCTTTACCGGTGGATACGCATTCGCACTTTTGCTCTATGCGCTAGTATTCAAAATCGTATTTCTTCCCTTCTCTATCAAACAGCAGAAAAATCAGATCGCAATGGCAAAGCTCGCACCAAAAATCGAGCTTATAAAGGCAAAATATAAAGGAAGAACCGACCAACGCACCATGCAGAAGCAGCAGGAGGAGATCATGGAGCTGCAGCAGAAGGAGGGCTACAGCCCCCTTTCCGGTTGCCTGCCCCTTCTTATCCAGCTTCCGCTTATTATGCTTCTTTACACAGTGATCCAAAACCCCCTCTCCTATATCGCCAAGCCCACGGATGAGTTCGCGGACAAGGATATGGATGCCATCATCCTTGAGGTATATAAGGAGGTCACACTCGATGACGCGGAGATAGACGCCCTCACCGAGCTCCCCAAAAACGTGGAGATCACCATCATCAACAAGATAAATCAGTACGTTAACGACAGCACCGGCGTGCTTCAGAATCTTGAGACTCTCGACACACGCGAAGAAAGAATAGCGAAGATCGAGAGCTTCGGTCTCAACTACGAATCCATACCCAACTTCGACTTCTTCGGAGTTAACCTTGCGGAGAAGCCCTCTCTTAACGACTTCTCCATTCTCTGCCTTATCCCCGTTCTTGCGGCAGCTGCTCAGTGGGTTTCCATGTGGCTCACCCGTAAGTTCAACGGCAACAATCAGATGCAGGCGCAGGATACTCAGACTCAGGCGTCCATGAAAATAATGGACCTTATGTTCCCCGCGATGACGCTCTTTATGGCGTTCAGCTTCTCGGGCATGCTCGGTCTGTACTGGACGTTCCAAGCGCTGCTGGGACTGCTTCAATCCTTCATACTCGCTAAGGCTATGCCCCTCCCCAAGTACACCGAGGAGGAGATGAAGGAGATGCGCAAGGCGCAGAAGGAGGCGGAAAAGGCGCAGAGAGAGGCGGCGAAGTCTCAGCCTAAGTATCGCTCGCTCCATTACATTGATGACGATGACTACGACATTCTCCCCGACGCACCCAAGACCGAAACAAACAAAGAAAAACGAATCGACGGCGACATCCCCGAGATTAAAGATTGACAGACGATTTTAAGAAAGGTTCAGATAAAATGATTAAGGAAATAATTGCAACGGGTAAAGACGTTGCGGAAGCTCAGGCTAACGCCAGACAGCTTCTTGGCGCAAACGAGCTTGACGAAGTAAACTTTGAAATTATATACCTCGGAAGAAAGGGCTTTATGGGCTTCGGCTCCAAGCCCGCCCAGGTAAGAGCTTATATCGAGATCCCCGAGAAGGAGGAAAGACGCAAGAGACCCGAGCGCAGAAAGGACAGACCCGAAAGACGCCGCGAGGAGCCCAAGCAGACAGCCGAGGTTAAGGAAAACGGCGAGGCGGCAGCAGAAACGCCCGCGCAGGACGCTCCCAAGCCCAAGAAGAAAAAGCACAAGAAAAAGCCCCAGAGCAATCATCACGAGGGCGGCGAGGCAGAGAAGCCCAAGAGCCAGGTCATCCCCGAGTGTGAGCTTAAGCTCGAGCGCCGCGAGGTTGCCGAGGGTGAGGATATGTCCTACGACTTCATCAGAACCGTAATTCTCGACATCGGTCTCAACGCTACCGCGGAGCTCTACTCCTGCGACGACGGCACGAGAAGGATCACCATCAAGGGCGAGGACGCTTCCACGCTTATCGGTCATCACGGCGACACGCTTGACGCTCTCCAGTACCTTGCCAACCTTGCTTCCGCGAGAAAGAACATCCACGGAGAGAGAGATAAGTCGAGAGTTACCCTCGACATTGAAGGATACAGAGCAAAGAGAGAGGAGACTCTCAGAGCTCTCGCCCGCAGAATGGCAGCTAAGGCGCTTCGCAACAGAAGAAGCGTTATGCTCGAGCCTATGAGCGCTTACGAGAGAAGGATCATCCACTCCGAGATCCAGGGCATCGAGGGCGTATCCACCAACTCTATCGGCTCCGATAACAACCGCAAGATCGTGATCTTCCTCACCGACAAGAAGCCTCAGGGCATCTTTGAGGAGGAGAAGAAGACACCTCTTGCCGAGGAGTTCGCCCCCGCTGAGGATGACGTAAGAATTGACGATATCGACGAGAGCGTCACCGCAGACACCGAGGAGGACGGCGAGACCGTGGCGGTTAAGCAGACCTTCCCCGACGAGTCCGAGACCTACTCCGAGAGCATCGACGACAGCGACATCAAATAAGGCATGCACGGGAACGTAATTGCAGCGATCTCAACCCCACCCGGCAAGGGTGGGGTTGCCGTTATAAGAATGAGCGGAGCGGGCGCTATCGAGATAGCGGAGCGCGTTTTTCTCCCGGTATCAAAAAGGAAGATAACCGACTACCCCGCAAGAACTCAGATATACGGCTACATAATATATAATGAAGAAAAAATCGATGACGGAATGCTGACGCTATTTCCCGCTCCGCGCTCCTATACGGGCGAGGACACCGTGGAAATCAGCTGTCACGGCGGCATGCTGGTCACGAGAACCGTGCTCGAAGCGCTGTTCGCCGTGGGCGCATCGCCCGCCGAGGCAGGAGAGTTTACTCAGAGAGCCTTCGTCAACGGAAAGCTCTCGCTCTCAGAGGCAGAGGCGATAGGCGCCTTGCTTGAGGCAAGGAGCCTCGAGCAGATAAAGCTGTCCGCAAGTCCCGCAAGAGCCAAGCTTTGCGAGGCGGTAGACTCAATAAGGCGAGATATGACGAGCCTTATGAGCTCCATATACGCAAGGATAGACTACCCCGACGAGGATCTCGGTGAGCTTACCGACGGCGAGACCGTTGAGTCACTCGGGGCAATACGCGCAAAGCTCAAGCGCCTCATCGACACGTACAGAACCGGACGCGCGATAAACGAAGGAATCTCCACCGTTATCTGCGGCAAGCCCAACGTAGGAAAAAGCACCCTCTACAATCTTCTTATCGGTGAGGATGCGGCTATCGTAACAGACGTTGCGGGTACGACAAGAGATATTCTCGAAAGAACGGTATCTCTCGGCCGTGTGACCTTAAGAATAACGGATACGGCAGGCGTGCGCTCGGGTGATGAGCTCGACACCGTTGAAAAAATCGGTATCGGCAGAAGCAAGGACAGGATAACGTCCTCGGAGCTGATACTGGCGGTCTTTGACCTCTCGCGCAAGCTTGACGAGAGTGACCTTGAGCTGATAGACGAGATAGCAAAGGCGGACGGATATAAGGTGTGCGTGCTTAACAAGTGTGACCTCGTGGATAAAAAGGATCCGCCCCTCGACATCTCGCTCATACCCAAGGGCGTTTTCGGCGAGGTTATATCGATATCGGCGGATAGGGACGATTCAGGCACGATGACCGCCCTTAAGGAGCTCGTACAAAGGCTCTTTACCGACGAGAAGATATCTTGCGGGCAGGACGCCATCGTATCCTCTGCTCGCCAGCATGCGTCGTTGCTTCGCGCTTGCGGTTTTATAGACACGGCAATCGACGCCTACGTGTCCGGACTTCCCGTTGATGCTGCATCCTCTGATATAGAGATGGCGATCGGCGCCATTTCCGAGCTTGACGGGCGCGCGGTATCCGAGTCCGTGGTCAGCGATATTTTTGCCAGATTTTGTGTCGGAAAGTAAACCTTTCATAGCATTTCCAACGCATTACCGACGTTATTCACAGCGCTCACAAGACTGACTCTCTGTTCTCTGCCCCACTTCACAGACAGACCCAGCAGGATACAGATACAGCTTAAAAGCAATATTCCCAAAACTTTTTTCATGCTTTCTCCTTCGGACTTTTTATTTATATTTTGCCCGCAGGAAGAAAAAACATACCGAAAAGGGACGATATGGAAAACAAAAGATTCACCAAAAACGACAACGGCTTCATCTGTAAGAACTGCGGCAAGGAGGTGCTTCCGCTCGGATACACCTCGCGCAATCACTGTCCGTTCTGCCTCTGCTCCCTGCACGTGGACATAAACCCCGGCGACAGAGCGAACGGCTGCGGCGGTATCCTCCGCCCCATCAAAACAGAGCCCGATCCTAAAAAGGGCTACGTAGTTATACACAGATGCGATAAATGCGGCGCGACAGTGAGAAACAAGTCGGCGCACGAGGCTAAGGTCCAGCCGGACGATATGACGCTCATAATAAAGCTGACAGCCGGACAGGGCTGAATTGAACAGCAAGCAAAAAGGCATACCAACGCGCTTAAGATCCGTTGGTATGCCTGTTTTTTCATTAAATTACTTTCTGAGTATGATAAAGATAACTGCCGCCGCGATAAAAACGGCTACGGCAACAGAAAGGATAATTACGGTGTCACGGTGTGACCCCTCACCCTTGCCCGCGGATGAAGGCTTTGCAAATCCTATGCGCCTTACGAGCTTGGATACGGGCTTATAAACAAGCATCACAAGAGCGCTGTTCATAAGAGCCTTTGCAATATTGAACGGCAGTAGCATCGTAGGAATAAGCGACCTGACAGCTTCCACGCTTACGCCCATATAAAGAGGCGTGATAAGCAGATTTGCCGCCATCATCACCGCCACGTAAACGGCAGAGGCAGCACCAAGCGAGATAAGAGCGCCCGAGAGCTTACGTCTGTACTTATAAATAAGAGACGCGGTAAGCGTAAAGCTGAGAGTGGATACAAAATCCATCAAAGCACCGTAAGGACCGGTGCCGCCAAAGGATACGAACTCAAGAAAGGCGGTGACAAAGGACATTGCGACAGCCGAGAGCGGTCCGTATATGAAGGATGCTATGGTTATTACGGCGTCCTTAGCATCAAAGGACAGAAAGCCGACCTTGATATTCGTTACCAAGGAAACGCCGTAGGCAAGGGCTGAAAACGCCGCTACGCCCGTAAGTCTTTTTGTGTTTTCAGATATACTGGTTTGCTTTTTCATTTTTATACCTCGTTATGCGGAAATCCGGCAAATAACGCTTGCTTTGCAAACAATTGAACGCAAAAAACGTTTTTTTGCCACGCCGGTAAAAAAGAAAAACTCATAAAGGCGCTGCACCCTTATGAGGAAAAGAGAAAAATAGCGATAGGATCGCTGATTTACAAATCTCTTTTTTCATCCGGACTGTAACCGTCGGTAGAGGATTTTACCCCTTCGGGAGCTATGCTCCTCGCAGACTTATCGCATCGCTCTGTGCGCCTATGCGGCTTTACGCCGCAGCGTTATCTTGCTTATCATAGACACAGCGCTATGCGCTTCACTGCCGATATGGACTTTCACCATTCCCCAAAGAATTTGCAGGATATTAAATTCATTTTAATCAAATCACCCGGCAAATGCCGTTTGAAAGCACCTGCCGGGTAACTTTATTTAAAGCTTATAATTCGGTTTGAATCAGAAATCCAGAATTAGAGAATCTCTGCAACAACGCCCGAACCTACGGTTCTACCACCCTCACGGATAGCGAAACGAAGACCCTTCTCGCAAGCGATGGGGCTGATAAGCTCAACGTTCATGTTAACGTTATCGCCGGGACGGCACATCTCAACATCCTCAGGAAGGTTGATGATACCGGTAACGTCGGTAGTTCTGAAGTAGAACTGAGGTCTGTAACCGGAGAAGAAGGGCTTGGAACGGCCGCCTTCCTTCTCAGTAAGAACGTAAACCTGACCGATGAACTTGGTCTCGGGATGGATGGAGCCGGGCTTAGCAAGAACCTGACCTCTCTCGATCTCGTTCTTGTTGATACCACGAAGAAGAAGACCTACGTTATCACCAGCCTCAGCGAAGTCCATGAGCTTATGGAACATCTCGATACCGGTTACAACGGTGTTTCTGCTCTCCTCGGTGAGACCTACGATCTCAACGGTGTCAGCCATCTTAACAGTACCACGCTCTACACGACCGGTAGCAACGGTACCACGACCGGAGAT
>CAYWPS010000068.1:0-9666 GCA_964460165.1 uncultured Ruminococcus sp.
AGCCGGTCTGCTTTCTGAGCTCGGCAACGGCCTTTGCTGAAATCTCTGCCATTTTAATTTCTCCTTTAATCTTGTTCTTTTCTTGGAAGAATTACTCTGCATCCTCTGCAGTCTCGGTCTCTGCGGGTGCTTCCTCTACGCCGCCGTGAGCTGCGATAACAGCATCAGCAAGTGCGCCTGCGATAAGCTTGATAGCGCGGATAGCGTCATCGTTACCGGGAATGATGTAATCTGCATCGTCGGGATCACAGTTGGTGTCAACGATAGCAACTACGGGAATGCCAAGCTTCTTAGCCTCGAGAACTGCGTTTCTCTCCTTGCGAGTATCTACGATGAATACGCAGGAAGGAAGGGTCTCCATCTCCTTGATACCGCCGTAGGACTTCTGAAGGTCCTCGATCTCCTTAAGCTTCTTAGCAACTTCCTTCTTGGGAAGAAGGTCAAAGGTGCCGTCTGCCTGCATCTTCTCGAGATCCTTAAGTCTCTTGATGGACTTGCGGATGGTCTGGAAGTTGGTAAGCATACCGCCGGGCCAACGGTTGTTGGTGTAGTACATGCCGCATCTCTCAGCCTCTTCCTTAACGGTCTCGGCTGCCTGCTTCTTAGTACCTACGAAGAGAATAGTGCCATTCTCCTGTGCGAGCTCAGCTACGTAGTTGTAAGCCTCCTCGAACTTCTTAACGGTCTTCTGAAGGTCTACGATGTGAATACCGTTTCTCTGAGTGAAGATGTACTCTGCCATCTTGGGGTTCCACTTCTTGGTAGGGTGACCGAAGTGAACGCCTGCTTCAAGCAACTGCTTGATAGTAATTTCGAACATTTTATGTTCCTCCTTGGTTTTTCCGCCATAGCGACATAACGCTGCGACTCCAGCCACTTCAAAGCAAAGAGCACCGGCAGCGAACCCACTCGCTATGTGAGAATTTTATTTCTGTGCTTACGCACGTGTAATATAATAACACATACGGCGCGCCGTGTCAAGCATTATTTTTCCGAGCTGTGATTATTTACAATTTATTCACAATTTAGAGAATAGTGGGCAAAAGCGCTATCGCATCGCCGACACGGGAGAATATCGACGGCGCGTCAGACTCGGGCAAGGGATTTTCCCCTTTTCCCAGCTCGAAGGTAAAGGACGGGATGCCGAGCGCGCCGCAGTAATCGGCTAATCCGCCATAGGCGGCAGTCCCGTCAGGCTCGGAGAGCCGGTATCCGCAGAGAGCGGCAAGGTGCTCCGCGCGCCTTCTCGTTTTTTCGTCCCTTGGCTGAGCGTATATCTCCTCACCCTGAGCGTGCAGGGAGACGACGGCGGAGGGCGAAAGCGTACGGATAAGATTGGCAACGCCCTTTGTCTCAGGCTCGCTCTCCGGATATTCGCCGCTGTACAGCGAGCGCCCCGGGGTTATCCCCATCCGCGTCTCAAGCATCTTATATTCGGTAAAACGGAAATCGTAGTTATGGTTGAGATCAACACCGCGGGCATTTGCCTGCCAGGTGGAAAAATCTCCCGCGCTCATCCTCATCTGTCTCTCCGTCAAAAGCGACTCCAAAGCGCCGTGGAACCGCAGCTCTACCCCATCGGGATTTACGCAAGGCACTATTAAAAAGCAGTATTTTGACAACAAGAATTTACAATCAACCTCTTTAATTCTTCCATTCCCGGATTTTTCCAATAGCATATCCGTGAGCATAAACGCCACGTTCGCCGTAACGCTTTCAAGCGCATGATGCGTTGCCGTCAGAACGATATACTTCCTTCCGCTTCCGATATAATACGCCTCGATCGGACGCGACAATATACTTCTCGCGATAACAGTCTCTCTTATATCCCCGTGCTTTTTTTGCAGGTACTCCTTCATTTTCCGTCTTCCGATCTCATCAGCCCGAGCATAAAAACACTCATCCGTCACGCCTATATTCCTCCGTTAAAATTTATTCAATAATTTAGTATTGAAAAACGTACGGAAATATGCTAAAATAATCTTAACGAAATTCAAAAGGAAAAAACAAAATGAAATACAGCACGAAAAGGATCGCCTCGCGAGCCTTCCTTATATACGCCGCGGTAAACGCGTTTACCTACGTCTTTGCCCACGTCGCGTATCTTTTCGCGAACGACGTTATCGGAGAGATCTTTGAATACGTCAGCTTCTATCTTTCAAAGTCGGTCGAGTTCTTAGCTCCGCCGATCATCGCCGCTATCGCCTTCCTCATATACGGCGCCGAGGGCAAGCGCGCATCCTTCCGCTTTACACTCGCGGTATCCTCGGCAAGAGCCCTTTACGCCCTGCCCTATTACTACATCATCTTCGTCAACAACTACGCCTACGATTCGTTAGAGGCGATATTACTCTCCCTCCTCGCGACTCTGCTTATCATAATTCTCACCTGCCTCGGCGCGCTCATATCCATCGCGGTATGTATCCTCGTTCTCAAGCGCATCGCTAAGCACTCGGGTAAAAATATAAAAGACGAGCTTCCGGCAGCACCGGCAAGGGCTCCCATCTCCGATTTTCTCGCGGAGGATAATCTCCCCGCGCTCACCTTTGCGCTTCTGCGCTTCGGCTTCAGTCTCATAACGGAGCTCATCGATACCGTCTCCTTCTTTATAGAGTATCGCTCCGACTACACGTCCGAGGAGATAATCACCATCCTGGCGAGCTTCACGCTTTTGTTCTGTCTGCTCGTCCTCTCCTACCTTGTCGCGTCAAAGGTGAGAAATGCGCTCATCGGCGACAGCGAAAGCGTAAAATCCTCGGAACAATAAGCAAAACCCCTATATTTGACAACTGTTATTTGCATTTAAAGTAAAATCAGGACGCAAGGTCTTCATTTCGCCTTGCGTCCTGATTTTTATATTTCTCCGAATTTTGCCTTCGGACTTTTCTCCAAGAGGAAGAAATACGGAGACGTCGGAGAGTTTAATATCTTAAACTCCGATGGGCAAACGCGGAAGCGTGAGAGCGTCGAGAAATACTCTCGGAGCATCTCGCCCTCAAGCGCGCCCTCCTCGTGCCCGGGATAGATGGCTACGATGAGCGCTCCGTCGGGAGCGAGCAGCTCGAGCGCCGCCTTGACCGCAGGCATCGTAGTCTCGCGCATGGTCGTCACAGCCTTCTTTCCGCTTCTCGGCAGGTATCCGAGATTGAACATCCCCGCCTTTATCGGCTCGCTTACAAATTCCTTAACTCTGTGGTGCGAGGCGCATATCAGGGTATAGTTCTCGGGAGCGCCGTTCGCCTTGAGATGCGCTTCGGTTGAGGCAAGCGCCTCCTCCTGTATATCAAAGGCGTAGACCTTGCCGCTCTCACCGACCGCTTTGGAAAGAAAGAGCGTATCGTTGCCGTTTCCCATCGTGAAGTCCACGGCGACGTCACCTTCCCCGAGGTGCTCCATTATAAAGTGCTTATGAAGTCCTACGAGATCAACCATTCAGAAGCTCCTCTCCCGACATCGGCTTGACGTAAGCCGTGTAGTTAGTTTTATAGATGACGAAGCCCGGCTTTGCGCCCTGCGGCTTCTTTATATTTTTGACCGCCGTGTAATCCACCGCTACCAGATCCTGCGTCGCCTTGGAATAATACGCCGCAACAGCCGCAGCCTCGGTATAATCGCGCTCGGAGGGCTCGTCTGCGCCCGTCACCATTATCACGTGCGAGCCCGGGATGTCTTTAGTGTGGAACCAGATATCGTGCTTTTCCGCCAGCTTAAAGGTCAGGTGATCGTTCTGTATATTATTTCTGCCTACGAGAAGCGTGTAACCGCCGCTCGTGGTGAAGCGCATGGGTCTCGGCTTTATCTGCTTAGGAGGCTTATAGCCCTTCATCTTAGAGGAATATCCGCTTCTGTACAGCTCGTCGCGGATCTCAACGAGGTCCTCCTCGGTCTCCGCTTTGGCAAGAAACGCCCTTACGCTCTCAAGATAAACGAGCTCCGCCTCCCACGTGGCTATCTGCTTCGTGAGCACCTCTTTAGCTACCTTCGCCTTGTTGTAGAGCTTATAATACCTCTGCGCGTTATCGGCGGGCGAAAGACGTGAGTCAAGCTCAACCGTCACCTCGGGGCAATCCTCGTCGTAATAATCCACAGCCTTGAAGGAGGTCATCCCCCTTTTCAGCTGATATATATTCGCGATTATGAGATCTCCGCGCCTGCGATGCTCCTCACCCCTCTCGCTCTCCATGAGAGCCTCGCGCTGTATCGCCAGCTTACGCTCCGTGCGCGCGACGGCGTTGTTTAAGAGCGTAACGAGATCGCGACCGCGCTGATGGATCTTCTCGAGCCTGTCACGCTCCGCGAAATATACGTCAAGCAGCCCGGCGAGCGAGTCAAAATGCCTGACCGTAACTCCATCGCCAAGATACGTTATATCCATATACGAGTAATCGATGGGCTTACCCGCGGCGTCAATGGCGGCAGTCGGGCGGTAATTGCCCGCTATGAGCAGCTCCTGCCACGAACGGAAGACCGCCCAAAGCGCGTTCTTATCCGCGTGAATAAGCGGAACGTCGCAGTTGCCCGTCGCGCGATAGCAGAGCTCGTGCGCTATCTGCGTGGCAATGCCCGAGTAGGTCGAGGTGATGAACCTTTCAACCGTTTTTTCGGGCGGGAAGGAGTCAAGCCTTTCGAAGAAGATCGCCTCGTCTATTTCAAGGGGCGAGAGCTTATTCTGCTGAGCGGGTATCTGATACTTCATTCCCGGGATGACCTGACGCACCGTGCTCGCGGCAAAATCTATTACCTTCATAGCGGCGAGTATCTTCCAATCGGAGTCGGTAATGATGAGATTGGCGTACTTGCCCATTATCTCGCAGATGATCTTTTTTTCCGCGGGGAAGCCCATCTCGTCGTAGCAGGCGACCTTGAAGACGGCTATTCTGTCAAAGCCAAGCTGCTCCGCGCCAACGATCCTCGCGCCAAGGAAATATTTACGCAGAAGCATACAGAACATCGGTGCCTTAAGGGGATTTTCCTTAGATATATCCGAGAGCTGAAGTCTGGGGGCGTTGGGGCCGACATTAAGCACCAGACGGCGTGACGAGCGGCCGTAGTGCACGACGAGGTCTATCTCATCGTTCTGCGGCTGGAGCACCTTTTCAATTTTACCCTCGGGAAACTGCGCGGTAAATTCCGAAAGCACAGCTCGCATCATACAAGCGTCAAACGCCATAAAAACTCCCCCTTTCTTAGCGGATGCCAAATCAATTGGCTGTTCTACATATTGTAGCACACGAAAGGGGGAAAGTCAAGCGAAAGGGATCAATATAAAAATTTTACGATTGGATAGAACGTGAGCTTTCCGCGGGAATAGAAAAGCTTATGCTCTCTGCCGTCAAGCTCGGCGACGGAGACACCCTCGGGAAGACACACCCCCTCGGCAGAAAGCGCGCCTATCCCCGCCGCAACGGCGTCAGAGAAGATCGGGTATCCCGCGCTTTTTATTCTTATTCTGTCCGTCAGGGAAACCGCCACGGCTGCCGACGCCTCCTGCGAGGACAGAAGGACGGATAAACGCTCGCCATCAAAAAGCTCACTGTCACGGCAGACGACAGAGATGATGCCGTTATCCACCCCTGCAATATGCGCCTTAACCTCTATCCCATCGGCAAAATTGATCACTTTTGTATATGATATTTTACATTTTTCGCTATTTACCGCTATAACAGGCGCTTCTCCGCTAATATGCAGCTCATATACCTTTTGGTTATATCTCACGTCGGCAGACATTTTCGGATAGCCGCGCGCGACGCTGAAAAAGCAAGAGAGAGCCGCGAAACTCAGCGCCGGCTCTCTCGGTTCTCTATTGTTTTTATCAAAGCAGCAAGCTCCGAAATCGGCATCCAAAGCAGGATAAAGAAGGACGGCAAGCTCTCCGTCAAGAAGCTTATGCCTCACGTCCTCTCTCACCCTCACGGGATCGTCCGCGGGATACACCGACAGCGGAATACCGTCGATCAAAAAGTCAAATTTTTTCATTGTCTCACCTCAAAAGTCCATTACTATTATATGTAAAAGAGCCGTTCGAGGTTATTAGCTTATTTCACTTTCTTTTCCCGCTGAGCAAAAATTCCGTGCCAAGACCCATCAGAGCGCCAAGGCGTCCGCATCCGTCAGGCTAGGGCGGCATATCCGAATATCTCCCGCGAGGTGTGGGCGTTCCCTATTCTAATCCGCCTTCAAAAAGCTGATAAGCGCATTCTTCTCATTCTCCGCTCTGCCGTCGATCACGGCGTAAAGCAGGCTGTTTAAGGCTTCGCCGATCCTCTCTCCCTTAATGCCGAGCGCGGCAAGATCTCCTCCGCGTACGGCAAGATCCGAGATCGCGTACGGTATGCCGGACTCTAACGCCGAGGTGAGAATCGCGCGCTCCGACTTACCGAATCTGCCCGCGAGAATACCCAGCGCGAGCACTCCCTCCGTTACCTCCGTGCCGTATTTGGCAAGAGCGATAAGAGCGTTTCTACGGCTGTCAAGAGAAGCGTTATTATACGCCGAAAGCACCGACGAGATATGGGTACGTGTGAATTTATCCGTCTTCAGATCGGCGAGTGCTCTCTCCGCGGCGGCAGCGGGATCATCCGTATTCAAGAGAAAGATCGCGCCAAGGCGGGTGTAAATATCCGCGTCGCAAAAAAGCTCTCTTGCCGGCAGCTTCTCGATCTTGATCCCGCCCAGCACTATCTCAAGCACCGATGGATATTCGCTCAGTATCTTGACTGCATCCGCCCCCATCAAAAGCTTTTTAAGCTCGGCGTATACTCTCTCCTTGGATATCGCGCAAAGACGGCACGCAAGCTCACGGAGCGCCTCAGCCGTTTTTTCCTCGAGATCAAAGCCGAGCACCGACGCAAAGCGCAGCGCGCGCAGTATACGGAGCGCATCCTCGTCAAATCTTACGTATGGGTCGCCCACGGCGCGTATCAGCCTACGATCCGCATCCTCTCTGCCGCCGAACGGGTCGCAAAGTCCGCCTTCCGTATCGTACGCCATAGCATTTACGGTAAAGTCACGGCGCGCGAGATCCTCAGCAAGACTCACCGTAAAGGTAACGCTTTCCGGATGGCGGCTGTCCTTATAGTTGCCGTCTACACGGTACGTGGTGATCTCGTATGGCGCGCCGTGAAGCACGAGCGTCACCGTGCCGTGCTTTATGCCGGTATCAACGGTTTTATAGTCCTTAAATACCGCCTTAGTCTCGTTTGGCGTGGCGTTGGTCGTGATATCAAAGTCACCGAGCTCCCTACCGATAAGGGAATCTCTTACCGAGCCGCCTACCACGTGCGCGGAGTACCCCTGCTCTCTCATCCTCGCAAGGATAAACAGCACGTCCTCGGGTAAACGCATATTGAATTCGCTCATAGTATTCCCCTTTCGGCTTTTTTAATATTGTAACATAGGCGAATTATTTTGTCAAACGTATTGACAAAAAAGAATTAACAACTTATAATTTAATTATAAGAAGACCAAGGAGCGAACTATGAGCAATATCAAAAAACTTTTAGACGAGAGAAACGCGCCCGAGCTTCTCGAGGGCGTGAAAACAAAGGCAGATTTTGAGAAAAAGCAGAAGAAGATAAGAAAGCTCCTTACCGAGAGACAGTACGGCGAGATCCCCGCGAAGCCCGAGCATATGTCCGTCGAGGAGACCTACGTTTACGAAAACTTTGCCTGCGGACGCGCGGTCCTCAAGCGCTTGAGGCTTACCTGCAATACGGACGGCAAGACCTTCTCCTTCCCCGCGATATCGGTCATACCCAAGAAGCAAGAAAAATGCCCCGCCTTCGTATATATAGGCTTCGAAAGCGGAGACGCTAATAAATATATGCCCAGCGAGGAGATAGTGGACAGAGGCTTTGCTCTCTTCGCCATATGCCATAACGACGTGACGAGCGACAACGGCGATTTCAAAAACGGGATAGCGAAGCATCTCGTGAAGTCAAGGCGCAAAAATACCGCCCCCGGAAAGATAGCCCTGTGGGCGTGGGCGGCTATGCGAGTTATGGACTACGTGGAAACACTTGGAGACGTCATCGACCTTGACAGCGTCGCGGTCATCGGTCACTCACGCCTCGGCAAGACCGCGCTCGTTGCCGGAGGCTTTGACGAAAGATTCAGCTACGTGATCTCCAACAACTCGGGCTGCGCCGGCGCGGCGCTTGAGCGCGGAAAGGTCGGAGAGGACTATAAGCGTATAAGCGAGGTGTTCCCATACTGGTTCTGCCCCGCCTTCAACCGAGACGCCGCGGCAGGAGTCGCGATGCCGTACGACCAGCACTTCCTGCTCGCTTTATCCGTACCAAGATGCGTTATCGTCGGCAGTGCCGAGGCTGATATATGGGCTGACCCAACCTCCGAATTCCTCTCGACCGCCCTGCTTGACGGAGCTTACGCGCTCTGTGGCAGGAAGGGTCTTATACACGGCGGCGAGCTGCCGTCGCCAAGAGCCGTTCTTGACGAGGGATCTGCCGTGTACTACGTCAGAGAGGGCACGCATTATCTGTCCAGACACGACTGGAACACTTATATGGATATAATAGAGAAAAAGCTCTGTAAGTGAGATTATGACAATAACAGTTAGCAAATAATGAGCACATCGCCGACGTGTCGATCCTGTATCAGGGGACGCGTCGGCGCTTTTATTACACTTTAAATCTTCGTGCGTATCCGCACCTGCGGCACAGATCCTCGGTAGCGCGCTTACACTTAAAGCCCTCGCGCATACGGGTCGCGCGCTCGGAGTTAAGGATATTCTCAAGACTTTCTTCGTACACGTTACCGAGCTCTATCGCCCCTTCTCTGTCAAGGCAGCAAGGCACCACGCGTCCGTCAACGAGAATACCGAAATGATCTCCGAGCCCGTGGCAAAATACCTGATCGCCTATGATCTCTTTTTCCGTGTCAGGCCACTCAAATCGGTCTCCGTACTCAAGGTGAAGGCGGTGTCGTATCCTCGCGCCGTTTGCGCCCTCGCGCCACTCCTCACAGGCAAAGCGCTCCTTCAGAATGGCAAGCGTGTCTATGTTTCTGCCCTCATCATATCCTCTGTTCCATAGTCTGAGAACGGTGAGAATGCCGCGGCGGGAGGCGCGGTCGGCAAAGTCAACGCAGGAGTTGATATAAGCGAGATATTCCTCACGCTCCCCCGACTCAAAGCTGTGAACGGATATATTGACCTTGTAGACTCCGGAATCAATGAGCTCAGCCCCTCTCTTATCGAGGAGCGTACCGTTCGTCGTGATGGCGCACTTGAAGCCCCGAGACGACGCGAGTCCGATAAGCCCGGCAAGCTCGGGATGGGTCAAGGGCTCACCCATAACGTGCAGATAAATATATTCGGTTATACCCTCAAGCGAATCAAGCACTCGGGAGAAGTCATCGCGGGTGATACTGCGCTTTTCCCTTTTTGTTCCGGGACAAAAGGTGCAGGCGCGATTGCATATATTTGTTATTTCAACGTAAACGCGGGAATACATAATAACAAGGTCCTCAAACTAATTTTGTACCTATTATATCATACCGCGCTCGTTAAGTCAATCGGATTAAAACAGGGGCGGTTTTGTTTTTTTAAAATTCTTTATTTTTTTCAAAAAAGGTATTGACAACGCAAAATGTTTCTGCTATAATATTGACTGTTCAGCACGCTGGTGTGGCTCAATGGCAGAGCAG
>CAYWPS010000069.1:0-9622 GCA_964460165.1 uncultured Ruminococcus sp.
TAATTTTTGAGTTTTTTATCTTCTTACGTGTCATTTTCGGTTGCGCCTAAATGCCCCAGCCCCTTATTTCAATGGCAATAAGCCATTATGAGTTGCTTATGGTAAAACGCTATCTTCACCTCGCAAATACCAGAATACGTAAGGATTTCACCAAATTTTCGCCTCTTGATAATCTTGAATAAAAAAAGACCGCCAGATTGACGGTCGAGGGATGGTCGGAATGACAGGATTCGAACCTGCGACATCGTGCTCCCAAAGCACGCGCGCTACCAACTGCGCTACATCCCGCTATTGAATTAATAAGAATTTATCTCTCAAATACGCTAACCTAAATTTCTCCGCGCGCCCTACCGGGCTGAACGCCACCGTCGCATAGTCGCGTAGTGTCGCCTTCGCAAGTCTGCGGCTTGCTCCGCTCCTTGCTTTGGGCGGTTTCGCTTCGTAAAAAACAACATTCAGTTGTTTTTTACTTGCTACTACCAACTGCGCTACATCCCTATGTTAAAGTAATAGATAATAGTGAAGAGTGAAAAGGTAATAGTGAAAAAGTAAGGGACTGAGTCACTCAGTCCCTTGGTGCTCCTGCGGAGAATCGAACTCCGGACACCTTGATTAAAAGTCAAGTGCTCTACCAGCTGAGCTACAGGGGCAAAACGTTTTATTTTTTGCGCTAAAATATGATATCACATAATCTTGTGTTTGTCAATAGTTTTTTGAGAAGTTTTGAATACTTTTTGAATACAAATTATGAAAATATGGCACACGCTCTCACTTGAACGGATGATCTGCGGACATAAAGCGGTACTCAAAAATGTCAGCCCGGGCATATCGGTGATCGACATAACGATATTATTTTTTTAATAAGATCAGACCTCGCCTTGCGGAAAGATCTGATCTTATTATTGGCTTGAAGCTAAACGGCGATCCTTGGTGATAAAAACTGTATTAACAACGAACGTATTGTACACCTCGAGATCGGATCTGTCAGACAGAGGAAGCGAACTGCGCTTACGGCATCAATCCGCGCGCTCCATAAAGTACATACGGGAGGCGAAGTCACTGAAGAATCTGGTGTTCTCATCATATCCCGTGCCGGCAAAGGCAGCCTTAAGCTTAACTCCGCTCATCAGCACGCTGCCCTGCGCTACGTAATCCTCCACCTCACCGGGCATTTTTATAAGCTTATCCACTATGTTATGAACCAAGGAACCGTACCTGATATGCACGGGAGATATCATATTCACAAGATCGCCAAAGGGCTTGATCCTGACCTTGCGCTCTATGTTGTAGAAGCGGTATCTCGAATCACGCGAAAGCCCCTTTGGGAAATACTGTGTAAAGGCAGCGTTGGGCTCGGCGAGCACCTGAAGAAGCATACCGACGGCACGGCTGCCGTCCTTGCTGACGCAGGTCCACTCGTAAATGTTATCGCTTCTGCCTCGATAAAAGTCGCCAAATTGGAGTATTTCTCGCCATTGTTTATACAGTGCTATCTGTTCCTTGATCTGATTTTTATCATCGCTGCTCATATCGCAGAGGTTGCACTCGTAGCCGAGAACGCCGAAGGCTGCAACGTCAAATCGGGTGGCGAGAGGAGTCATGCGGAGCGTCTGATGATTAGGGCACGCGGATACGTGAGCCGTAACGGCAGACATGGGATAGCCGTAGCTGTATCCCGTCTGCCCCTTGGCGCGATAGATAGCGTCGGTATCGTCGCTCGCCCATATCTGCGGGAAGTAGGAAAGAATACCCAGGTCAAAGCGGTTTCCGCCCGAGGCGCATCCCTCAAAAAGAATACTTGGAAAGCGCTCGGTGAGAGTACGCATAAGTCTGTAGAGCCCTATCATATATCGGTGCGCTGTCTCCCCCTGTCTTTCGGCAGGTAGATGCTGCGAATAGTAATCCGAGAAGATTCTGTTCATATCCCACTTTACATAAGATATATTCGCCGAGGAAAATACGGAAGTCATCTGCTCGAGAAGATAATCCACTACCTCCGGATTCGCCAGATCTAGAATGCGCTGATTTCTGCCCTCGGAATGAGGCTTGCCGGGTATCTCCATCACCCAGTCGGGATGCTGCCGGTAGAGATCGCTGTCTACGTTTACCATCTCGGGCTCGACCCATATACCGAAGTCAAGACCGAGAGCGTTTATCTTGTCGCAAAGACGCGAAAGTCCGCCGGGAAGCTTCTTCTCGTTGACGTACCAATCACCGAGCGAGCGCTTATCATCCTTCCTCTCGCCGAACCATCCGTCATCCATAACGAATAGCTCCGCACCGACGTCTCTGCCCTCTTTAGCAAGCTTCAAAAGCTTCGGCTCGTTTATATCAAAATAGGATGCCTCCCAGCTGTTAAGCAGCACCGGACGGATCTTATGCTTCCACTCGCCTCTGACGATACACTCTCTGACAAACGCGTGCATACGTCTGCTCATACCGTTATATCCGCCGTTTGAAACGGTCAATACTGCCTCGGGCGACTCAAAGGATTCGCCCGGATCAAGGAGGTAAAGGAAGCTTGCGGGATTGATGCCCGTGACCAATCTGGTCTTGCCGTGACTGCCAACCTCGGCGCACTCGTAGTGGTTACCGCTGTAAACGAGATTTACGCCGTAGCAAAGTCCCGTGTCCTCGGTGGTTGAAGGTCTCGAAAGCATAACGAAGGGATTGGCTCTGCTCGATGAAGTACCGGCATAAGAGGAATTGATGCACTTGCCGCTGACTACGCTTGTATCGTGGCGGTACATTTCCCTCGCCCAGCTTCCGTTAAAGGTGGTGAGGACATAGCCCGAGTCCTCGAAGTCCAACTGCGCGCTCATAAGCCTTGAGAGCTTTATCTGCTCGTCCGAGGTGTTTATAAGTCTGGAATAACGGGTGATAACGTCGCGATCCTCAAATACCGCGTATATAAGCTCAAGGGTCAGACTGTAGCTTGCATCCTTGAGCGTCATGACAAGCTCGCGCACCGCTCCGCTCTCCTCGTAGGATGACGGAAGCGTTGAAAGCGGAATCTTGCCCTCGCGTATCTCACAAGAGTGATAGAGAAAGTCCGAGGTGAAGCTGCCGTCAGCGTGCGTTACCTCAATGAACGGCTCACGGATATCGCTCTTGCCGTAGGAGGACATCTCAAGTCGGATATTCTCCAGCGAAAGATTCGGAAGCTTATCGTTATATATGTTTGAGTTACCGGGGGCAAAAGCCTGCTTTTCGCAAAGAGGCTCGGCGTCTGCCGCCTCTCTTATATCTATCTTCTCTCCGTAGTAAAGATGCTCAAGATGCCCGCTCTCCATAACTCGGAGGGCATAGGTCGTGTTTTTGGTATCCAGAACGAATACCTTATCAAGCTGTCGTATCATAATAATACCCTTTCTCACCCGCGGTGACGCTATATGCAAGTCAATTATATCACACGGCGCGTGAAAAATCAACAAAATCAAAAGAAACGCATAAATCTCAGGACGTTGCGCAGAATAGTAGCAGAAAGAAAAGGAGTGTAATCATGATTGAGCAAGATACGATAAAGCTGCTCCGCGAATGTGACGCGGGGATAAAAATGGGCGTAAAATCTATCGGAGACGTAGAAAAATACGTTAAGTCCGACGACATGAAAAAGCTGCTGGGAGACTGCAAGTCCGAGCACGAAAAGCTCGAGCGCGAGATAGATGCGTTACTCGAGAGGTACAAGGATGACGGCAAGGATCCCAATCCCATCGCTACGGGAATGTCGTGGATAAAGACGAGCATGAAGCTCGGACTGCACGCCACGGATGCGATAGTCGCAGACCTGATGACAGACGGCTGTAACATGGGAGTGAAGTCATTATCGGGATATCTCAACAAGTATAAGGCGGCAGACGAGAAATCCAAGGATATTACAAAAAGGCTTATCAATCTCGAGGACAGACTCGCGGTGGATATGCGCGATTATCTTTGAAAAGACGGCATTTTGCCGTTTTTTCTTTTTTGCGGATTTATTCTACGGCAATATTACGAAAAATAAAAATATGAACATGGGGTAAATTTGCATATTTTACCTATCAATTCGTTGACATTTGTACAGATGTGTGATATACTGTTAGCATAGTTTTTTACAACAATGGAGGCTTACTATGCATTGGCTTTGGTGGTGTCTTTTTGCTACTATTGGACTTGCACTTTTAGTTCTTTTAACTTCACTTATCTGCTTTATCAAGGTCTTTTATTCACCTAAAAAAAAGCCTCTCGGCCCTGATGAATACGAGATCCCGAAGGGCAGGATATACGAGATGTACCGCGATGATATGATCTCGTGGACAAAGGAAATCAGAGCCCTCCCGCACGAGAATATGGAGATAAGATCCCACGACGGTCTGACACTCCGAGGAAAATATTACGAGCAGACTCCCGGAGCGCCCGTAGAGATTCTCTTCCACGGATATAAGGGCAACGCCGAGAGGGATCTGTGCGGCGCGGTTGAGAGAGCGTTTAAGGTTGGAAGAAACGCTCTGATAGTCAATCACAGAGCAGCAGGTCCGAGCGACGGACACGTCATCAGCTTTGGTATCAACGAAAGACGGGACTGCCTTTTATGGATAGATCGCGTTATCGAGCGCTTCGGAGATGACGTTAAGATCGTTATAACGGGTATATCAATGGGCGCGGCGACGGTAATGATGGCATCGGGAGAAAATCTGCCCAAGAACGTTATCAGCGTGCTTGCGGATTGCGGATACACATCGCCGAAGGAGATCATCTGCAAGGTGGTCAAGGATATGAAGCTGCCTCCGAAGCTTCTCTACCCCTTCATCAAGCTCGGTGCGAAGGTCTATGGCGGCTTTGATCTCGAGGAGGCATCCCCTATTGAGGCTATGAAAAAGTGCTCCGTGCCGATAGTATTTGTTCACGGCGACGGCGACGATTTTGTACCCTATGAGATGAGCGTAAGACTCTATAACGTGTGCGCGTCCGAGAAAAAGCTCCTTATTACCGTGCCCGACGCGGGACACGGTCTTGCCTACCCCAAGGATCGCGAGGGATACGTAAATCAGCTGAACAAGATATACGATGAGTGGAATATACGATAAAAGTATTGACATTTTCTGGATATTTTTGTATTTTTGTATTATTGTAACAGTAGGAGGTATATACAATGTTTAAAAAACTTATTTCTCTATTTACCTTTTTGACATTTATTTGCTAACTGTAATCACCGCGTCTGCATCATTTGATTCAACCGACATTTTTGACAATTCGCCTTATATGCACAACGAACACGCGGAAGTTACTAAAACACCTATATCCTCTCAAAAAAGAAATGTTAAATCAAATTTTGACGTTGCCATTGAAGACAATTTTAACAAAGACAACTCTTTATTATTTGAAGGTGAAACTTACACCGATGAGTTGTCTATGGCGTCGACTTACACCACAACCATAACCATAATGAAATCCTTGGAATCTGTAATACGTGTGGATATAAAGGCGCTGTTTCTCTTAGATCTATTTTTTCAAAATCGCCTTACGTTAGAGAATAACTTTGATAGATAACAGAAATATGAAAAAGAAAAAAATCATTATTACTTCAATTGTCAGTATTTTGTATATTGCATTAGTTACAGCATCATTTATGCTGGAGAAATATTATGCGAATTATTCATTAAAAAACACGATATTTGGAATGCTTATTTGGATTACAACAAGTATATATCTTACTATAACATACAAGCTGTTCGATCGCTTGATAACGCGTTTTATATTCGTCACCCTGATTGCGATATTAACTGCAATGCTTATATTTATCGGATTGTCTCATATACAGCCTTTGCCGGCTAATTAAGTATTAGCTTATTATTTTATACTGCACTATTTTTAAATTATCAAGAATAAAAACGCTTGTGAACGTGCTTAAAGCTCGTACACAAGCGTTTTTCGTTTCTATTTTTTATTTCTCTTTTTCTCAAGCTCTATCTTGTATATCTCCTCGGTTGCGAATGCGAGCTTGGTGATAACATCCTTTTTCGTGGTATAGCAATAGAAGGAATCGTTCTCGGTGGAGATATCCACGAGGTCAAATGGCTTGATACGCAAGAAGTCATACTCTACGTGCAGGCTGTTGGTCTGTAAGGGTGTACGCTGAATGCGGTAATCCTCTCCGCGATAGTGACCTGTGAGAATGAATCCTTGCTCGGAATCGTGAGTGAGCTTTCCAAAGCCGAGAGGCTCGTATTTATAGCATCTCGGTAAGGAATAGACCTCAACGTCATCCTCGAAGGAATACTCGCCTCGCTCGATCTCGGCGCGTACCTGCTCCCTCTCCCACTCAAACCAATCGGGGATATGCGAAAACTCGGTCTCGCCTTCCTTGGCGGTGAGGGTGCTATCCTCGTTCATATACCATCTCTTGCCGCACGCCTCACAGAAGAGCTCCGCGCCCTCGGAGGACATCTTGTGCTCGGTCTTACAGTTAGGACACTGATAGAGTATCTTGTTAAGTCCCTCGGCGCGGTAAGGCTCGGTGATAAGTATGCCGTTTTCCTTCTGGTACTTATAGTCGTCGTAGGTAAGCGCTTTCTTGAGTCCTGCGTTTATCTCATCTACCGAGAGCTGCTCGATATCCTCGGGATCCCAAAGCTTGGTAAAGGTAGTGTAAAGCGGTACCTTTCTCTTTTTGCGAAAGTTCCAGAAGGGAGAATGGAGATAGTTGCCGTGATGGAGCGCGATAACTACGGGCACCCTGCTCTTCTTTACAAGCATACCAAGCGACTCGGGAATATATGACGTCGTGCCCGCGGGAGAATATCTCGCCTCGGGATACATACAGAGGACGTCGCCTCTCTCAAGCACCTTGCGAATAGACTTGATAAGGTGGAGGTCGGTGGTGAACTTTCTTGTGCAGATAGCGCCTATCCACTCAAGAAGCCAGGCTCTCATATAAAATCCGTCGATGTTGACTACGTTGTTTACTCTATGGGGATAGGTGCAAAGAGATACCATCTCAAAGTCGACAAAGGACATATGGTTGGAAAGAAGAAGATACGGAGGCTTGAGCCCCTCGACGTTGATCTTCTCTACCTTATGCTCCTTGCCTATGAGCATTATCTTCGAGAGTACCTGAATAAGCCAGGTCAGATATATCGGCTGACGAATCGGGTATTTCGCTGTTTTATATTTTTTCGGGTTCTTATAATTAACGTCCATATTCCCTCGCAGATCTAACATTGCTTTCACCAGCGTTTATTAATTAAACCGTCTTGATTTTAGCGTAGCACGCCTTCTATTATACACAAAGGCTGAAAAAAAGGCAATATGTTTTTTGCCATTTAATAAAATATGGTCAATTTTCACGCAGCAAGGCGGAAAAAGCCTTGACTATTGAGCAAAATAATATTATAATAAAGGCGTAAAAATAACATGAACGGAGAAACGTTATGAGTTTTATAAACGATAGCTTTATGCTCAAGACCGAAGCGGCAAGAAAGCTCTACGATGCAGTTAAGGATCTTCCTATTATTGATTATCACTGTCACCTCAGTCCTAAGATGATCGCGGAGGATTACAGATTCAGAAACGCTTACGATCTCTTCCTCGGCGGAGACCACTACAAATGGCGTCAGATGCGTACCAACGGAATAGACGAGGAGTATATTACCGGAAATGCCGATGAATACGAGAAATTCAAGGCCTTCGCCCGCACAATGCCCTACCTCATCGGTAACCCCCTCTATCACTGGACCCACCTTGAGCTCAAGAGATACTTTGATATCGACGAGCCCCTCTCCGAGAAGACCTGCGAGGCTATATGGAACAAGTGTAACGTGTGTCTCGCAAAGCCCGAGTTCAGCGCGCAGAATCTTATCAAGCGCTCTAACGTAGAGGTTATCTGTACGACCGACGATCCTCTCGATACGCTCGAGTACCACGCGGCGCTTAAGAATTTTTCTACCAAGGTGCTCCCCACCTTCCGTCCCGATAAGCTCGTCGAGATCGGTAAGGACACCTTCCTGCCCTATATTGAGGCAGTGGGAATAAAGGACTATGACAAGCTCGTGCAGTGGGTAAGAGACAGGATCGCTTACTTCAACTCATTCGGCTGCCGCCTCTCCGACCACGGACTTGAGTACATCCCCTATGCCGAAGGAGACGCCAAGGCGGCGTTTGAAAAGAGACTCGGCGGCGGTGATCTCACCAAGCACGAGGAGGACTCCTTCAAGACCGCGATGATAAAGGTATGCGCGGAGGAATACTCCAAGCTTGGCTGGACTATGCAGCTACATGTGGGCGCGCTCAGAAATAATAACAAGAGAATGTTTGAAAAGCTCGGCGCAGACACCGGCTTCGACTCCATAAACGACCTCTGTATCGCAGAAAATCTCTCAGCGCTCCTCAACAGCATGGAGTATAACGATGCCCTCCCAAAGACCATTCTGTACACGCTCAACCCGAAGGACAACTACGTGCTCGGCACAATGCTCGGCAACTTCCAGAAGGCTCCCACCGCGGGCAAGATACAGTTCGGATCGGGCTGGTGGTTCAACGATCAGCGCGACGGTATGGTATCGCAGATGAGAGCTCTCGGCAATCTCGGTATGCTCTCACGCTTCGTGGGTATGCTCACCGACAGCCGCAGCTTCGTTTCCTATCCGAGACACGAGTACTTCAGACGCATTATGTGTAACCTCATCGGCGGTTGGGTCGAGGACGGCGAATATCCTGCTGACTACGAGACTCTCACCGAGATAGTAAGCGGAATCGCATACTACAACGCGAAGAATTACTTTAACTTCTGAAAATGACTGAATACCCTATAATTCTGGTGCACGGCATAGCTATACGCGAATTCCGTGTCATCAAAGCCTTCGGGAAAATCGAAGAAAAGCTTATCAAAGCGGGCTACAACGCCTACACAGCAAGGACGGATGCCTTCGGTTCTATCGAGAGCAACGCGGAGCAGCTCAAGGAGATGATCCTCGAAGTGCTCTCAAAGACCGGAGCTGAAAAGGTAAACCTCATCGGTCACTCGAAGGGCGGTCTTGACTCGAAGTATATGATCGCAAATCTGGATATGGCGGACAGGGTCGCTTCCCTGACTACTATCTGCACACCGCATAAGGGCTCTGTCATTGCCACGCACATATGGAGTCTGCCGGGATGGATAAAAAGATGTCTTGCCTTCTTCATCAACTGCTTTTACAAGCTGATCGGCGATAAAAATCCCGACTCGCTAAAGGTTTGCGAGCAACTAAAAAAGGCAGACGGCGGCGCCGAGGAAACGAGCTTTGCCGACAGAGTGTACTGCCAAAGCTATTCTACCAGGCTTAAAAGCGGAAAAGACTGCTTCCTGATGGCTGTCCCTATGAAAATATACAACCGAGCCGATGGTATCGATAACGACGGGATGGTATCCGAGGAGTCCGCAAAATTCGAGCGTTACAGAGGCGAATGCTTCGACGATTCGATCTCTCATATACAAATAGTCGATATCTTTGCAAGGCGAAGCAACAGAACGAGGATCTTTGAGTTCTACATAGGGCTGTGCGCGGAGCTTGGCGATATGGGATATTAATAAAAAAGACAGACGTACAATGTGTGATGTTCTTAGCGGAGAATTTGAAAATCTCGCTAAGTGCGAGCATCGCATTTG
>CAYWPS010000070.1:0-9354 GCA_964460165.1 uncultured Ruminococcus sp.
CTTTTCAGTGCTCGAAATTTCATGTTGTTCAATTTTCAATGAGCAATTTTTGCGCTCCCCGAGGCTGCCCTCGTTTTACGCGCTTGTCTATTATACCGCAAAGAAACAGAAAAGTCAAGCGGTTTTTTCCATTTTTTCGAAGTTTTTTAAAAAACGGCAGTTTGCACAAATACACAAAGAAGTTTTTGGTTGTTTGTGCACTTTTCATATAATTAAAGCTTGCCATACACATAATTCACGGCAGAGAAAGTATCCAGAAGTCATATTCGTTCATTATTAAACATTTTTCTCAGTATTATTAACAATTTATTCTTGACATTGCTTTCAGACGGTGATATAATGGATTAGCACTCAAAAGCAATGAGTGCTAAAAATAGTGAAACTCAAGAGGTTTTTAAAAATGAGAAAAAAGCAATTCAAAACGGAGTCGAAAAAGCTCCTCGATATGATGATAAACTCCATATACACCCACAAGGAGATATTTCTGCGCGAGCTGATATCCAACGCAAGCGATGCCATCGACAAGCTATACTTCAGATCCCTCACAGATGACACGGTAAAGCTCGGACGCTCGGATTATGCGATCTTTATTAATATTAATAAGGAAGAAAAAACTCTCAAGATCAGCGATAACGGCTGCGGCATGACCGCCGACGAGCTCGAGAACAATCTTGGTACGATAGCCAAGAGCGGATCGTTCGACTTCAAGCGCGACGGCAAGGGCGGCGAGGACGTGGATATAATCGGTCAGTTCGGCGTGGGATTCTACTCCGCTTTCATGGTGGCAGACAAGATAGAGGTGCTTTCCCGCCCCTTCGGCACGAATACGGCAAGCAAATGGACCTCAGAGGGTGTCGACGGCTATACCATCGAGGAATGCGGCAAGGAAAGCTTCGGCACGGAGATAACACTCTACATCAAGGATGACACGGAGGACGAGAAATACTCGGAGTTCCTCGAGGAATACCGCATCCGCGGCCTTGTCAGAAAGTACTCCGACTACATCAGATACCCTATAAAAATGCCCGTGACCCGACATGAGAAGGTAGAAGGCGAGGAAAATAAGTACGAGAGCGTAACCTCCACGGAGATACTCAACAGCATGGTCCCCATCTGGAAAAAGCCCGAGAGCGAGGTCAGCGAGGAGGAGTACAAGAGCTTCTACGCAGAAAAATTCTACGACTTCGAGGGACCGGCAAAGGTGATCACCCAAAAGAGCGAGGGAACGGCAACGTACACCGCCCTGCTCTTTATACCTAAGAAAGCACCCTACAACTACTACACCAAGGAATACGAGAAGGGGCTCGAGCTCTATTCCTCCGGCGTTATGATAATGGAGAAATGCGCGGACCTGCTTCCCGATTACTTCAGCTTCGTACGCGGTCTTGTAGACTCGTCGGATCTGTCACTCAACATTTCGCGTGAGATGCTTCAGCACGACAGGCAGCTCAAGGTAATGGCAAAAGCCATCGAGAAAAAGATCAAAAACGAGCTCGAGAAAATGATGAAGACGGACAGAGAAGCATACGAAAAATTCTTCGAAGCCTTCGGAATCCAGCTGAAGTACGGAATGTACGCGGATTATGGAATGCACAAGGATACACTCAAGGATCTGGTACTCTTCCGCTCATCCGCAGACGGCAACAAGTATCTTTCGCTCAAGGAATACACAGAAGGTATGAAGAGTGAGCAGAAGGCTATATATTACGCTGCAGGCGAGAGCATAGAAAAGATCGAGATTCTCCCGCAGGTTGAGACGGTCAAGGCAAAGGGCTACGAGATACTCTACCTCACCGACGATGTAGACGAGTTCGCCCTCAGGCTTCTCGATAAATACGACGGCAAGGAGTTCAAGAACGTCACAGCAGAGGCTCTCGACCTGCTCACCGATGACGAGAAGGATGCCGAAAAGTCTAAAAATGAAAGCACCGAGGAAATGCTCGGCTTCATGAAGGATGCCATCGGAAAGGTAAGCTCGGTCAAATGGAACGGCTCACTCACAGAGCACGCGGTATGTCTTTCCAGCGAGGGTGACCTCTCACTTGAGATGGCAAAGATACTTAAGAAGATGCCGGGCGCGGAGATGGGTGTTCCAAATGCAAGCGTTGTGCTTGAGATCAATATGAACCACCCCATCGCAGAAAAGCTCACTTCCCTTTACGAGAGCGACAAGGACAGACTCGCAAAGTATGCCAAGGTCCTCTTCGGCGAGGCATGTCTTATCAGCGGTGTCGCGCTCGATGATCCAAAGGAGTTCACAAGCCTTATTAGCGAGCTTATGGTTTAACATCTGTAAAAATTTCAGAGCAAGAGTAAAAGGAGAAAAAATCCTTCTATTCTTGCTCTCATTTTTCTTTTGTCGATATATTCACTTTCGTGAAATATGTTCACAAAAGATGAACTCGATATGCTTTCGCCATGTGTTTGATCTTTCCGTTGTAATCGGTAGCAAGATCGTCAAAGCTTATATGGTAAATTGTTGTAAATAATTAAGTAGTGTTTATTATTCAAGCTCTGCGATAAAATAATGGTATAACCAAAAACGGAGATTTTTATGAATACTATCAATACACGCCCTTTCGGCTTTCGGGATAAGCTCGGATACCTATTCGGTGATTTTGGAAACGACTTTACCTTTATACTTTCTTCGAGCTTTCTTCTTAAATTTTATACCGACGTTATGGGGGTCGCGCCGTGGATCGTCGGTCTTGTAATGACCTTCGCGCGATTCGTTGACGGCTTCACCGACGTGACGATGGGACGCATTGCCGACCGTTCAAGAAGGACGAGTGCAGGAAAGTTCAAGCCATGGATAAGACGCATGGCGGCACCCGTGGCTATTTCATCCTTCCTTATATACCAGAGCGCGTTTGCCGGCGCGGCGATGTGGTTCAAGATAGTATGGCTCGTCGTAACGTATATCCTATGGGGCTCGATATTCTATACCTCTATAAACATTCCGTACGGATCAATGGCATCATCGATCTCTCCCGAGCCAAGCGACAGACAGTCTCTCTCCACCTTCAGAACCATGGGAAGCACGCTTGCCGGAGTTATCGTGGGCGCGGGTATTCCTCTCTTCGCATACGACAATGTGGGCGAAAACACGGTGCTCAACGGTCCGAGGTTTACAATTATCGCCGGTATCTTTTCGATACTCTCGATTATATGCTACCTTCTCTGCTATGCGCTGACGACCGAGCGAGTAGTCAGCGAAAGCTCCTCAAGGGAGCAGCCAAGCGTCAGAGCTCTGCTTGGAAACGCATTGAGAAACAGAGCGCTGATATCCATTATCGTAGGCTCGATAGTAATGCTGCTGGCCCAGCTTACCATGCAGTCAATGTCCAATTATATATATCCTAACTACTACGGCAACGTAACGGCGCAATCGGTATCCACGCTCGCCATGATGGGCGGAATGTTAATTGCCGCGGCAGTGGCAAAGCCTCTGGCACAAAAGTTCGGAAAGGCTGAGATAAGCGCCGCGTCCAACATGCTTTCGGCTGCCGTATGCATACTTTTATTTGCAATACGACCGCAAAATGTTTGGATCTACGTTCTTGTCAACTGTGTCAGCTGGTTCGGACTCGGCATATTCGCGATGGTATCCTGGGCGCTGATAACCGACGTAATTGACGACGCGGAGCTAAGAAACGGGCGGCGTGAGGACGGCTCCATATACGCGCTTTACTCCTTCGCGCGAAAGCTCGGGCAGGCGGCATCGGCAGGACTTACCGGCGCGCTGCTGTCTGCTATCGGTTACAGCGATCAGACAGCCTTTGACTCGGGCGTTCTGCGCGGACTTTACGATATATCCACGCTCGTACCGGCTCTCGGCTTCGGCATCCTCGCCCTGATCCTCTGGTTCTGGTATCCGCTCCACAAGCGAAAGGTAGAGGAAAACGTCAGGCTGCTTGAGATAAAGCATCAAAGAAGATAAACAAATTGATTCGTCCTGCGTCAAAAATACGGCGCAGGACAACTATTTTTAATTTGTTTAGGAATTTTTCACAAATTGTTTTATAATATTTATACAACAACCATTTGACAATCCGAAAAAAATGTGATACAATAATATTGTAAATACAAAATAGGGAGGTATGGCAAAAAATTGAACTCGGTTTTGCTTAAGAAGCTCAAGGAATCACTCGTTTCGGTGCTTCCGATAGTAGCTATCGTATTCATACTCAATTTAACCCCGCTAATCAATTTCACAACGCCCGAGATGGCCGTATTTCTTATCTCCGCCGTATTCCTTATACTAGGAATAGCTCTGTTTAATCTCGGCGCAGATCTCGCAATGACCCCTATGGGCGAGCACATAGGCTCCGGTCTTACCAAGCTGAAAAGCCTTTCACTGCTCCTTGGCGTATGCTTTGCTATGGGAATACTCATAACGGTAGCAGAGCCCGACCTCACGGTGCTCGCTAACCAGGTATCCACCATAATGAATCCCAAGGCGCTGATCTTTACGGTAGGCGCAGGTGTCGGTCTGTTGCTCGTTATTTCAATCCTTAAGATCGTAACCAGAACCTCGCTCTCGAAGCTTCTGATGTTCTTCTATATGCTCCTCTTTGCCGTTACCGCAATACTTATTGAGAGCGGCAACAGCAATCTTATCCCCATGGGATTTGATTCCGGAGGAGTCACCACCGGTCCCATTACAGTTCCGTTTATTATGGCGCTCGGTGTCGGTATCGCAACAACGATAGGCGGAAAGGACTCCAGCGAAAACTCCTTCGGTCTTATCGCGCTCTGCTCCGTCGGACCCATCCTTGCGGTATTGCTGCTTGGATGTACGGTTTCCGGTGAGATGGAAGCTTATGACCTTTCACAGTACGTGCTCAGCTACGGCTTCGTACATATCGTAGAGGTAATCCTCGAAACAGCAAAAGAGGTGCTTCTCGCTCTCGGACTCATCGTAGTGTTCTTCGTAATACTTCAGATGATAGTTCTTAAGCTGCCGAAAAAGAGGCTTATACAGATCGCTGTCGGCATCGGATATACCTTCATAGGTCTTGTGATCTTCCTCTCCGCTGTAAAGATCGGCTTTATGCCCATCGGCTACAAGCTCGGTACGGAGATCGCCAACAACGAGATCGTGGCGATAATCTTCAGCCTTGTTATAGGAATGGTCGTAGTGCTTGCCGAGCCCGCGGTGCACGTGCTCAACAAGCAGGTCGAGGAGATAACCGAGGGCACCGTCAGCAGAAAGTCCATGATGATAGCGCTCTCGCTCGGTGTCGGTCTTTCCATATGTCTTTCAATCATAAGGATCATATTTGATTTCAATATACTGTTTTATCTTATTCCGGGATATATGATATCCCTTGGACTGTCCTTCTTCGTCCCGGGACTTTACACGGCTATCGCCTTTGACTCAGGCGGAGTTGCATCAGGTCCTCTGACGTCAAGCTTTATCCTTCCCTTTGCGGTAGGCGTATGCGCAAGCGTTACGGGCGGTGTTGACAGCATCCTTTCCAATGCCTTCGGAATCGTAGCGATGGTCGCTATGGCTCCGCTTATCACGATTCAGCTACTCGGCTTCAGATCCATCATCTCCAAAAAAATAAGCGACGGTATCGCGATGAAGAAGATACTCAGCGCTGAAGACGAGCAGATCATAGACTTTATGTAAGGGAGGCGCGTGTTATGGCAAGAGCTTACAGAATAAAGAAAAACGCAAGCAAGACACCCGCAAGCACGGACCGTCCCGCAGGTATGACGGCACCTAAGAAGCTGATGCTCCTCTTTACCATCGTAAACCGTAACAAAGCCGAGTTCTACGCAGACGTGCTCCAGAAGTTTGAGATCAATATGCAGCTCGTTCTGTCAGCGAACGGAACGGCAGATACCAACATACAGAGTCTTCTCGGTCTTCGCGATTCGGATAAATCGGTTATCATAAGCATCGTGAGGCGAGATAAGAGCCGCGCGGCGCTCGCGGAGCTCGAAGAAAAATTCAAGACGGTCAAGGGCGGTAAGGGTATCGCCTACACGGTGCCGATGACGAGCACTATCGGCGTCGCAATCTATCAGTTCCTCAGCAACACAACGAGTGGAGGTTTAATATGAAAAGCTACAAGCATGAAGTGATAATGTGTATAGTAAACTCCGGATTCTCCGAGGCGGTAATGGATGCCGCCCGCGAGCTTGGCGCAAGAGGCGGCACGGTCATAAGAGGCCGCGGAACCGCGAGCCTTGAGGCAGAAAAGCTCTACGGAATCGCTGTACAGCCCGAGAAGGAGATCGTAATGATACTCGTTGACTCCAGCCTGAAAAACGATATTCTCCACGCGCTCTATAAGTCGGTAGGTCTCAAGACTCCCGGTCAGGGAATCGCGTTTGCGATGCCCGTAGAGGATGTAGTCGGACTTAACACCGATCCTATCGAGGAGCCCGAAAACGAATAAAAGCAAGTTATTGACTACTTACGGTTAGCAAAACTCAGTTTCATCTCGATTTATCAACAGCACAAAAACAAGGGGCTGAGTCATTAAGGATCGAATAGAAAACTGAGAAGAATAGAAAAACGAGGGGATCGTGCAAAACACGGTTCCCCTCTTACTTTAAGCGCAAATTTGAGCAGATCAAGGTTAAAAACCTACGGTTTCCTCATTTTTTATTCTGCCGCCGTTTCCTCGCTCGACGTACCCATGTACGCCTATCGCTTGTCAAGCGACGGTTTCCGCTCCGGATCCGTTCCCCCCTCGGTGTGCTATCATTAATTTCAATTAAATATGCAAAGATTAAAGAGCGAGGAAGAATGATCCACCTCGCTCTTTTTGTTTTTCGGTTGCGCCTAAATTACGCAGCCTTTTTGTTATTATAAACTATTAATTAGTTCTCAGAAGTCTCTTCTGCGGGAGCATCAACAGCTACGAGTCTAACGATAGCCATTTCTGCGCCGTCGCCACGACGGGGACCCATCTTGTAGATCTGGGTGTAACCACCGTCAACCTCAGCGTACTGAGGAGCGAGCGTGGAGAATACCTTTTTAGCAACGTCTTCCTTGGTGATGTACTCAAGAGCCGCTCTGTAGTTTGCGAGACCGCCCTTCTTACCGAGGGTGATCATCTCGTCCGCCTTAGCGGAAACCTCCTGAGCTCTTGTGTAAGTGGTCTCGATCTTGCCACATTCAAGAAGAAGAGTTACCATACCTCTGAGCATAGCTTTACGCTGTGCAGTAGTTCTGCCAAGCTTTCTCATTTGTTATGTCCTCCTAATATCTTATTCTTCGTCTTTCTTCAGGCTGAGGCCCAAAGAGCTAAGCTTTTGGATAACTTCCTCGAGGGACTTACGTCCAAGGTTACGAACCTTGATCATATCCTCTTCGGTGCGGTTAATCAAATCTTCAACCGTGTCAATGCCTGCGCGCTTCAAGCAATTGAAGCTTCTGACAGACAAGAAAAGCTCCTCAATGGTCATCTCGAGAACCTTATCCCTCTTAACCTCCGGTCTATCTACGAGCGTCTCGGCAGTCTTTGCCTCGTCGGACATATCTATGAAGAGTTTGAGGTGATCATTGAGAACCTTAGCAGCGAGCGAAACCGCTTCCTTAGCTGTAATAGTTCCGTTTGTAAGAACCTTTATCGTGAGTTTGTCATAATCCGTGATATTTCCTACACGGGTGTTTTCTACATTGAACTCAACCTTATATACGGGTGTGAATATAGAATCAATGAAGATAAGACCGATAGGAGCACCAACGTTTACACCTACGGTAGCGAGGTAGTTCTGCTTGTTTGCCTCGGAGAGATGGTAACCACGTCCCTTATCAAACGTGATCTCCATATAGAAACGAGCATTCTCGCTTACGGTGCAGATGTGATGGTCGGGGTTGAGAATATCAACCTCAGCATCGGGTGTAATGTCGCCAGCCGTTACGTTGCAGGGACCGGTAACGTCGATAACGACGGTCTTGGGCTCCTGGGAGTGAAGCTTAGCGATGATGCCCTTTACGTTAAGAACGATCTCGGGAACATCCTCTTTTACACCATTGCAAGCAGAAATCTCATGCAATACGCCATCAATTCTGATGCTGGTAGCCGCATAACCGGGAATCGTAGAGAGAAGAACTCTGCGAAGCGAGTTTCCGATAGTGATGCCGTAGCCGGAAACGAGCGGCTCAACTACGAATATCGCTTCCTTACCGTCTTCGGTAAGCTCGGTTGCGGTTATATTAAACTTCTCCATTTCTTTCATCTTAACAATAGCCTCCTGTTTTTTATTTGTTTTTCAACTTCTAATAAAACCTGTAACCGTATGCGAAAATATGAAAACCGCGAGGTCTTCATATTTACTTCGCACGGCACCGGAGGGATTACTTGGAATAGAGCTCGACGATGAGCTGCTCCTCGAACTCGAAGTCGATATCCTCTCTTGCGGGGAGAGATACAACCTTGGTGAGGTGGTTTGCTGCATCGTTCTCAAGCCACTTGGGAGTCACTGCAGTCGCAAGACCGTCGCAGAGTGCCTTGATCTTTACGCTTTCCTTGCTGGTTTCCTTAACAGCGATAACGTCACCTGCCTTAACAAGAAGCGAAGGAATATTGACCTTCTTGCCGTTAAGGGTGAAGTGAGCGTGAAGAACAAGCTGACGAGCTTCCTTTCTGGATGCTGCCATACCCATTCTGTATACTACGTTGTCAAGTCTTCTCTCAAGAAGGATAAGAAGGTTTGCACCTGTGATACCTTCCTGCTTCTCAGCAAGCTCAGAATAGTGCTTGAACTGACCCTCAAGAACGCCGTAGTAACGTCTAGCCTTCTGCTTCTCACGAAGCTGCTTGCCGTACTCTCCTACCTTCTTGCGAGCTGCGCCGTGCTGACCGGGAGCTGTGCTTCTGTGATCGAATGCGCACTTGCCGTTAGTACATCTCTCACCCTTGAGGTAGAGCTTGCAACCCTCGCGGCGGCACATTTTACAGTTAGGACCTGTATATCTAGCCATTTTTCTTTTACCTCCCTTTTAATTAAACGCGTCTGCGCTTAGGAGGACGACAACCATTGTGAGGAATAGGTGTAACGTCCTTGATCATTGTGATTTCGAGACCTGCGGTAGCGAGAGCGCGGATCGCGGACTCTCTGCCTGCTCCGGGACCTCTAACGAGAACCTCAACGGACTTCATGCCGTTGTCAACAGCGATTCTTGCAGCGTGCTCTGCTGCAGTCTGAGCTGCGTAAGGAGTAGACTTCTTGGAACCCTTGAAGCCCATCTCACCGGAAGTTCCCCATGCGATTGCATTACCCTGTACGTCGGTAATAGTAACGATTGTATTGTTGAAAGTAGAACGGATATGAGCTACGCCCTTTTCCACGTTCTTGCGCTCGCGGCGCTTCTTGACAACCTTCTTT
>CAYWPS010000071.1:0-9286 GCA_964460165.1 uncultured Ruminococcus sp.
GCCAGTACCGCTGACCGGCCTTTTCCAGCCAGTCCACAAAATCATAAGCCGCCTGGTCAAAGCAGCCGATGCCGTATTTGGACGGCAGGCTGGTGACAGACATGAGGACGCCTGCATAACGCTTCATACTATTTGCACTCCTTATTTTATATGTAACGGTTTCCAGAGATGGAAACGTTTCTTCCAAGGAAAAGTATAGTGTTTTTCCGGGAAAAGGTCAACGATTTGGGACAGACGAAAGAAAAACTCAGCGTTAATGACAAAACAGGAAAGTATTTTTTGTGCAGAATTTTGTTCCGCATTCTGTAGAGGAGGCATAGAGTGCCTCCCGAAAAGGAATTCACCTCTGCATGGGGTGAATTCCCTTCTGGTGCCACGTTCTTCTACCCGAAGCCGTATATACAATACGGCGAGTTTGGTAGAAAACGGGGGAAATATCCGAAAATCAGCGTTTAACCTCTTCCATTATGAAGGATTCGAGTACATCTCCCTCACGGATATCGTTAAACTTCTCTATGCCAACGCCGCATTCGTAGCCCTCGTTGACCTCCTTGACGTCGTCCTTGAAGCGACGGAGAGAGGATATCTTATCCTCGAATATAACTACGCCGTCACGAACGATACGGATAGAGGACTGACGGGTGATCTTACCGTCCTGGATATAACATCCGGCGATAATGCCGACGCCGGGCACCTTGATGGTCTGTCTGACCTCGGCGTGACCCTGGAGCACTTCCTTGTACTCGGGAGCAAGCATGCCCTTCATAGCCGCCTCGACCTCGTCGATGATCTCATAGATGATGCGGTGAGTTCTGATATCAACGTTATTTCTCTCCGCGGAGTCAAGAGCGTTCTTATCGGGACGTACGCTGAAGCCTACGATAATAGCGCCGGAAGCCGCCGCAAGCATAACGTCGCTCTCGGTGATACCGCCTACCGCGGTGTGAATTACGTTGACCTTGACCTCCTCGTTAGAGAGCTTAAGGAGCGATGCCTTAACCGCCTCCGCCGAGCCTGCGACGTCAGCCTTAACGATAATGTTAAGGGTCTGTACGCCCTCGGAGATCATCGAGAACAGATCGTCAAGGTTAACTCTCGCGTTAGCGTTGAGTATCTCCTGTCTCTGCTTCTCACGTCTCTGCTCCGCGAGGTTTCTCGCCATTCTCTCGTCCTCAACAGCGTTGAGCTCGTCACCTGCCTGAGGAACGTCATCAAGACCGATGATCTCAACGGGAACGGCAGGACCCGCAACCTTCACGGTCTTGCCCTTATCGTCTATCATGGCTCTCACTCTACCGGTAGCGGTACCTACGATGACGTAGTCGCCCTGATGGAGAGTACCGTTCTGCACGAGGACGGTGGCTACCGGTCCTCTGCCGCGGTCAAGCTTAGACTCTATAACGATACCCTTCGCGCGCTTCTGAGGGTTAGCGCGGAGCTCCTTCATCTCAGCGACGAGGAGCACGCTCTCAAGAAGGTCCTCAATGCCCATACCCGTGTGAGCTGAAACGGGAACGGTGATAACGTCGCCGCCCCAAGCCTCGGGAACGAGCTCGTAGGTCGTAAGCTGGTTAAGAATGTTGTCGGGATTAGCCGTGGGCTTATCCATCTTGTTGATCGCTACTACGATATCAATGCCTGCCGCCTTAGCGTGATTGATAGCCTCGACGGTCTGGGGCATTACACCATCGTCCGCCGCAACTACGAGAATTGCTATATCGGTAGACTTAGCACCGCGCATACGCATCGCGGTGAACGCCTCGTGACCGGGGGTGTCAAGGAAGGTGATGTCCTTGCCCTGAGCCTTGACTCTATACGCGCCTATCGCCTGAGTGATACCGCCCGCCTCTCCGCGGGTTACGTTGGTGTGTCTGATAGCGTCGAGTATAGAGGTCTTACCGTGGTCAACGTGACCCATAACGCAGACTACGGGCGCGCGCTCCACGAGATCCTCATCGTTATCCTCAGCCTCGGTAAAGAGCTTCTCCTCGATGGTAACCACGATCTCCCTGGTGACCTTAGCACCGAACTCGTCAGCGATGATCTCGGCGGTACCGAAGTCTACGACGTCGTTAAGGCCCTTCATCTCGCCCATCATCATAAGCTTCTTGATAACCTCGGCAGAGGTCTTCTTAAGTCTGATGGCGAGCTCGGAAACGGTGATCTCATCGGGAACGGTGATCTCAAGCTGCTTTGCTCTGGCGCGCTCCTGCTCCATGCGCTTGATCTTCTCCTGCGCGGCTCTTTCCTTATCCTTAGCGGTCTTCTGATTCTGTCCCTTGTTATCCTGCTTCTTCAGCTTGGTCTTAGAGCTTTTTGAATCGGTGCCGTTAAGTATTGCGTAATACTGATCGTTGTAGCGGTCATCGTACTTTGAGAGATCGACGTGAGAGGTTCTCGTATCGATAATTCTCTTACCCTTGTTTTCCTCGCCGGTATAACCGTCGAGGTTTACGCCGCCCTTGACATTGCTCCTGTCAATTGTGGGAGTGATAGTCTTGAACTGCTGCTTCTGAGCCGCCTTCTTTTCTTCTTTCTTGGGCTGCTGAGCCTTAGGCTGAGCCTGCTGAGCCTCGAGCTTCTGCTTTCTCTCAAGCTGCGCCTGCTGAGCCTGCTGCGCGGGACGCAGACCCGAATCCTTTTTGGGAGCCTCGGTAACTACGGGAGCTGCCTTCTGCACGGGGGGCTGAACTGGCTTCTGCTGAGGTCTTGCAAAGTTATCCCCGGGCTTTCTCTGTCCGTTTGCCTCGCGGTTCATATTCTCGCGGCGCTTTGCAAAGGGATCGTCTGAGGGACGTGCACCGTACCTGTTGCCCTGATAGCCCTGACCCTCGGGTCTTCTGCCGTTTCTGTCGAACTGAGGTCTTTGACCGTCGGGACGCTGACCGTTTCTGTCATACTGAGGTCTCTGACCGTCGGGACGCTGATTGTTTCTGTCAAACTGAGGCTTCTGCCCCTCGGGACGCTTCTGCATCTCAGGTCTTGCCTCGGGACGCTTCTCGGTCCTGGGAGCCGCCTCCGCCTTGGAAGCAGACTCTGCCTTAGGCGCCGTCTTTACCTCCGGCTTCTTCTCAGGTGCGGGAGCTGCCTTTACCTCCGGCTTCTTCTCGGGTGCGGGAGCTGCCTTTACCTCCGGCTTCTGCTCGGGTGCGGGAGCCGGCTTAGGCTCCGCCTTAGGTGCCGCCTTCTCAGCCTTGTCTGCAATCTTCAATGTGACCTTGCCCGAGCGATACGCCTCAAGGTCAGATATCTGATGGCTGGAGGTAATGTGCTGCATAAAAACAGCGAACTCCTCGTCAGACACGGTGCCGCCCGTGGTCTTCTCGATATTTACGGTTTTAAATTCCTCGATAACGTCCTTAGACTTCATGGAGAAGTCACGGGACAAATCGGAAATCTTAATTCCTTTTGCCATATTTTTCACCATTCACCGTTTGGTGAATTCCCTTTCGTTGTGATTTGACGGGAATTTTCTCAATTAAAGACGAATATGCAAAGCGTATTTTACATTTTAAGCATTTTCGTCATCCAAAAGCTTTGTTATAGCGTGCGAAAAATTCTCGTCCGTTATTCCGACTACGGCGGGAGTGTAGGTCTTGCCAAGCGATCTTCCGAGTTCGTCGGTATCTACGTCTGCTTCCTCTGCGCGCGTCTTATAGAACTCGCACTTATGGAGTATCTTCTTCTTCGTACCGTCGGAGGCGCTGCCCGATAGGAGCACAAGCTTCAGCCTTCCCTTTTGGAGATATGCTATAACCTGCTCCGTACCTATTACAACCTTGCCTGCCTTCATCGCAAGGCCGAGCATTCCGAGAATACGCTTTGTACCGTTAATTTCAGCCATGGCTAATTTCTTCTTCCATTTTGTCATATACCGCGTCGGGAATCGAGCACTCAAGAGAGGATTCTATCCTCCTAGACTTGCGCGCCTTCTTCAGACACGCCGCCTTCTTGCATATATATGCTCCTCTGCCGGACTTCTTGCCTGTCAGGTCAAGAGTGACCTCTCCCTCGGGGGTACGAAGAACTCTCACGAGCTCACCCTTCGGAAAATGCGCACCGCAGCCTACGCAGCGTCTTACGGGTATCTTTTTTGTGGAAGGCTTATTATTCTCTGCCATCACGCCTTAATGTCTATCTTACAGCCTGTGAGTCTTGCAACGAGCTTAGCGTTCTGACCCTCCTTACCGATAGCCAAGGAAAGCTGATCGGGAGAAACGAGAACCTTTGCCGAGCGCTCCGCATCCATAACGACCGAGAGTACCTTGGCGGGCGAGAGTGCCTCTGCAACGAACTCCTCGATGGAATCGCTGTATCTGATGATATCAACCTTTTCGCCGCCGAGCTCGGAGAGAATAGCGTTTATTCTCATACCGTTCTTACCGATACATGAGCCGATAGCGTCAACGTTCTCATCTCTGGACTGTACCGCGATCTTGGTTCTGGAGCCTGCCTCACGGGAGACACCCTTGATAACGATGGTGCCGTCCTGGATCTCGGGGATCTCAAGCTCGAAGAGTCTCTTTACGAAATTGGGGTGAATTCTGGAAAGAGATACTATAGGACCTCTGGTCTCGCCCGAGTTGACCTCGGAAACGAATACCTTGATTCTGTCGCCTACGTCGTGTACCTCACCGGGAATCTGCTCGGACTTGATAAGAGTCGCGTAGCCTGTACCCGTGTCAAGAATAAGGTTGCCGGAAATCATATCCACCTTATCAACAACGGCGGTGATGATCTCCTCCTTCTTCTCCTCGTATGCGCGGGTCTGCTTCTCACGCTCTGCGGTGCGGATAGCCTGAATGATCATCTGCTTACCGGTCTGCGCGGAGAAACGGCGGAAGGTCTTTGTCTTGAGCTCTGTCTCAACGTAGCCGCCAAGCTTGTTTCTGCGGCTTAAGGACTTAGCCTCGGTAAGACCGATCTCACACTTGGGATCGACAACCTCGCCATCCGGAACAACGAGTCTTCTGTGATATACCTTCATATCACACTTAACGGGGTCGAGATGCACTCTGATAAGAGCGGTAGCTCCAACCTCTTTTCTGCACGCATTCGCGAGCGCTTCCTCGATCTTTGTAAGCATATACTCCTTGGAGATACCGCTTTCTTTCTCGAGAAGGTCAAGGGACGTGAATAATTCTGCGTTCATTTTTTCCTTTGTACCCGTAGCAAAAATGCTACGCCCTTTCTATATTTATTATAATAAACTAATTGATAGGAAGTAATCACACGATTACTCTGTATATAAATCCGCATATAGCGGTATTTTTCTTTTTTTATGCCTCGGTGTAAACCGTGGTAAGCTTGGATATCTCGTCGCGGCGGAGCTCTACTCGCTCATCACCCTCGGATATCGTAACCACGGAGTCCTCGTAGGACTCGAGCGTGCCGACAAAGGACTTTCTGCCATCCTTCTGTGAAAAGAGCTTTGCCTCAACTCTCCAGCCGATGCAATAGAGAATGTGCTCGTCGGTACGAAGATCTCTCTCCGCTCCGGGACTTGAAACGTCAAGATAATAGAAGCTCTCGATAGGGTCGCACTCGTCGATGATCGGATCTATCGCTCTGTGAACCTTCTCACAGTCGTTGATATTGATGCCCTCGTCGTTGTCAATGGTTATCTCGAGGTGGTAGTCCGCGCCTATCTTGGAATAGGTAACGTCCCATATTCTGTAACCGAGCCCGGTCACCGTGGGGAGTATCGCCTCTCTTACTGTTTCTTTTACGCTTTTCTTCATTTTCGCCATCCTTTTTTCTCTTTTTTTCTGTAGTAAAAGCAAGTCCGGCAGCCAAATCCGTACGATATAAGAGGATTTGGCGAGCTCTTGTACTGCTTCGCGCCGCATTTGTTTTTACAACAACAGAGAGTGACCTTTCGGTCACTCCCCATCTCTTTCATATTCTTACGCACATTATATCATATTTTTTGGGGAAAATCAATAGCTATATGCAATTTTCTCAAAAATATTTTTAAAATACGTATTATTCATCGGAATCTCTGTCGTTGGGAGAGTCACCGAGAGGGAACTTACGGTCCATCAATCGGCGCATTCTCGTCTCTCTTGAGATTCTTATCATAAGCTTTTCAATGCGGCGGACTACGTCGTCGCGCTGCTCCTCAAGCCTATCTATCTTGTCCTTGCGTTGTTTTTCCGACATGCCGGCTATCTTCTTGTCAGCAAATCTGTCTTTTCTCTGAAATAATCCCATAACTGTATCCTCCCGATTTTACTGAGGCCACATGCCCGAAAGTTGATCAATATACTGATGGAGGTTCTCGGGTAAGTAAAGCTTGAGAGCCTCAAGTATCTGCGGTCCCATAGTTACCATAGCAAAGACGAAAATACCGAGCAGAAGAAGGATGATGTAGGAGATAACCATCGTTCTCGCCCGCTTCTCGCGCCTTTTAGCTCTCCTGAGAGCCCTGACGGTAGAGCGCTCTATCGACTTCTTGAGTATACGGATCTCGCGCTTTGCGAACTGCTTATCCTTAAGGTATTCTCTCCTTACCTTGCCGGTAGGCTTTTCCTTCCTTAATATATATTTTGTCTTTGCAAGCTGACCCTTGAGGTAAACGACCTCGTCCATCTTGTCGTAGATCCTGAGCTTATCGTTGCGTGTTACGCGATGCTTATTAAGCACGCCGTGGTATCTTGCGAATTTTGCGTGAGCTCTCTTGCGCGCTCTGAGAACGACCTTGGCTCTGCCCTTTGTGTTGCTCTTTGAGCCGTTTTCAGTACCCGTGTAGAGTTCAAGAAGCTTGAGGTTGATGTCATCACGGACGTCAAGCAATCTCATAAGCTCCTCGCGCATTGCCACGAGCTCCTCGCGATCTGCATTTGCGGGAATCTCTACCTTGTCAAAGTCGGTAGCGACCACGGAGTAGTAACGCTCGTTGTCAAGCTTCTCAAACTTAAGAGCCGCAGCCATCTTGTGCTTGAGATTCTTAAGCTTGGTCTTACTGTCGCGGAGCCAGCGTCTCTCTTTGCGTGTCTTGAACTCGCCGGAGAACTCCTGCTCCGCCATAGCGACCTCAAGCTCGAGCTCGGTGTATTCAGCCGTTACTCTCGCCTCTATCATTCGGTTATCGGTATCACACTGCTCACGGGAGAGCGCGGAAAGCTTCTTCTTATCGAAGTAGGAGAGCATCTCCTTCTTGGGAGTTCTTGCTCTGCTGGCTCCGGAAAGCTTAACGCCCTCGGTGAAGGGATGTACCTCGGGAAGACCGTAGTTGTTAAACTCGCCGTCCCACTCGGGATCATAGGTAGAGCCGTAAGCAAGCATAAACTTGCCGCTCTTATCAGCTCTCTTAAGACGCTGCTTGTTCTTCTTGAGCCTGAGATTATGATCCTTTTCGAAGTAGGTGAGCTCCTCGTTCTCAAGATTAGTCTCGTACTGCTTAACCGCCTTACCGTCCTTACGATCCTTTCTTTCAAGCTTAGTATCGCGGCGAAGATCAGCCTCTTTCTCAATCTTTTCCTTGAGAAGATCCGCGGTATCTGCCACTGAAGCCGGGTCAAGCTCGTCGTAAGTGAAGTCGGGGTAAATTACCTCGGTATCAGCCTTAGCCTTCTCGATAGCCGCAGCCTTATCAGACTTTGCCTGTGCCTTAGCGCCCGCCTTGAGCTCCTTCGCCTCTATACTGTACTGCTTATCGGTAGAAAGCATTTCTGCCTTCTTTTCCATCTTCGCGATGCTCTCGCCGGTATACTCGTCGTAGGACGAAGCTATCTTTGCCTCGGTCTTTGCCGCGCTGTCGGCGCGCTTTTCAGCCTTCGCGAGCTTAGCGTCAGCCTTCGCCTTAGCCTCTGCGTCTGCTATCGCCTTCTTCTCCGCGTCGTACGCAGCCTTGTCGAAGGACTCAGCAAAATCGTCGTAAACCGTCTGCGCGGAAACTGCCGCCGCTACCGCAGCTGCTGCCGCAGCCGCCTTTTCAGCCTTAGCGCCGGATTTTGCATCTGCCTTAAGCTCCTTAGCCTCTATACTGTACTGCTTATCGGTAGAAAGCATTTCTGCCTTCTTTTCCATCTTCGCGATGCTCTCGCCGGTATACTCGTCGTAGGACGAAGCTATCTTTGCCTCGGTCTTTGCCGCGCTGTCGGCGCGCTTTTCAGCCTTCGCGAGCTTAGCGTCAGCCTTCGCCTTAGCCTCTGCGTCTGCTATCGCCTTCTTCTCCGCGTCGTACGCAGCCTTGTCGAAGGACTCGTCGTACTCGGGATATGCCGCGAGCGCAAGATCCGCTGCAAGCGCAGCAGCCGCTACTGCCGCTGCCTTATCTGCAATAGTGCCTGCCTTAGCCTCAGCCTTAAGCTCCTTCGCCTCCGCCCTGTACTGCTTATCCGCAGAAAGCATTTCTGCCTTCTTTTCCATCTTCGCGATGCTCTCGCCGGTAGACTCGTCGTAGGACGAAGCGATATTCGCCTCGGTCTTTGCCGCGCTGTCGGCGCGTTTTTCAGCCTTCGCGAGCTTAGCGTCAGCCTTAGCCTTAGCCTCAGCGTCCGCGATAGCCTGCTTATCCGCATCGTACGCAGCCTTGTCGAAGGACTCAGCGAAATCGTCGTAAACTATCTGCGCGGAAGCTGCCGCCGCTACCGCAGCTGCTGCCGCAGCCGCCTTTTCAGCCTTAGCGCCGGCTTTTGCATCTGCCTTAAGCGCCTTAGCCTCTGCTCTGTATTGCTTATCGGCAGAGAGAAGCGCCTCAGCCTTCTCCGCCTTATCGTTTATCTTGCCGATAGCCTCCTGATAATTCTCTGTCAGCTTAGCCTCTTTCTGAGACTTGCTCTCGGCGCGCTTATCTTCCTTAGCGGTAGCCGAATCTGCCTTCGCCTTAGCCTCGGCGTCCGCTATCGCCTTCTTGTCAGCATCGTACGCAGCCTTGTCGAAGGACTCGTCGTACTCGGGATATGCCGCGAGCGCAAGATCCGCTGCAAGCGCAGCAGCCGCTACTGCCGCTGCCTTATCTGCAATAGTGCCTGCCTTAGCCTCAGCCTTAAGCTCCTTCGCCTCCGCCCTGTACTGCTTATCCGCAGAAAGCATTTCTGCCTTCTTTTCCATCTTCGCGATGCTCTCGCCGGTAGACTCGTCGTAGGACGAAGCGATATTCGCCTCGGTCTTTGCCGCGCTGTCGGCGCGCTTTTCAGCCTTCGCGAGCTTAGCGTCAGCCTTAGCCTTAGCCTCAGCGTCCGCTATCGCCTTCTTGTCAGCATCGTACGCAGTCTTGTCGAAGCCCTCGTCGTACTCGGGATATGCCGCGAGCGCAAGATCCGCTGCAAGCGCAGCAGCC
>CAYWPS010000072.1:0-9062 GCA_964460165.1 uncultured Ruminococcus sp.
AGCCCCTTTTGCGCAGGGGATAGGGGGATTTAGAGCGAAAATTCGGGTTCTCCCGACCGAGAGACGTATAAAAATACGTTGAGGGAGGGAAACGCGAATAGAAAATGACCTTGATTTAATTGAGAAATTCGCAGAATTTCAGCCTTATAGAAAAAGTTTCAGCTCATTCGTTAATTTTTGAGTTTTTTATCTTCTTACGTGTCATTTTCGGTTGCGCCTAAATGCGCCAGCTCCTTCATTACACGATCGATTGGATATAACTAAAAACCTTATCCGGAAGAAGCCCCTCAAGGCTCTCGCCATTTTTGATTTTTTCTCTGACCAGAGTAGAGCTTACGGCTCTGTACGATTCATCCGCCAAGATCAGCTCCGTCTCGTATCCGCCGTGCTTGAGGTTATACTCCGCCTGCTCCTTTTCCCATTCAAGATCTGCGTCATTCCTATACCCCTTGACTATTCTCTCGATACCGTGCTCGCGCATATAGTCCACGACGTAGCCAAGCGAGTAGGAAACGAATACGTTGTCAAGGTCCTCAGTAGCAAGCATGAGCATAGCGACCCGATCCTCGAGCGAGAAGGTATAGCTTTTGTTCGGATTGGTGAAGATCACCACATAAACCTCGTCCTCCCTCTCTGCCACGCGGCGTATCATTTCCGCGTGACCGCTCGTGACGGGATCATAGCTGCCGGGCATTATAACGCTCATTCCTCCGCTCCCCTGTATATAAGAATATTTACCGCGGTCTTTTTGCCGTAGCTCGTGCTCTTGACAAACTCAAAGCCGGAAAGGCGCGGATCATCCACAGAGACGGACTCACTGCCGCTCTCAAGCACGACGATAGCACCCGGGATAATGAGCTCTGCGTCGCGAAGGCGCATAGCCGCCTCAACGCAGCACTCCATAGCGTACGGAGGATCTATGAATACAAGATCAAACTTATCTCTGCCGGATGCCTTTCTGATATAGTTTCTGTAATCGGCAACCGAGAATTTGGACTTATCGAAGAAGTCGAGGTCTCTCGCGTTTTTCTTTACTATCTCCATTGCCTCGCGCTCGGAGTCAACAAAGGTGACCGACTCGGCGCCTCTGGAAAGAGCTTCAAAACCGAGCTGTCCCGAGCCTGCAAAGAGGTCGAGGACGCGTCTATTTTCGATATCAAACTGTATTGAGGAGAAGATAGCTCCCTTGATTCTTTCGGAGGTCGGACGGGTTGCCTCGCCCTCGAGAGTTGTAAGCTTCTTTCCTTTTTTGCTTCCGGTTATTATTCTTACCATTTCACTTATCCTTCTTTTTAAAATATTCGTGTATTGCCTCGGCATCCTTTCCGGATATGCCCTTTATGCTTGCGAGCTCCGCGACAGATGCGGTCTTTATTTTGGCAAGCGGCATTGCCGAGAGCAAGAGCTTCGCCTTCTTGTCACCGATGCCCGATATACCGGTCAGCGATGAACGAGTGAGCTTTTTGCTCTTATCCTTCGTAGAGTGCTTCAGGGCAAAGCGGTGCGCTTCTTCCTGCAAATTGTAAATAAACGTGTACACATTCATCTCTCTGGCAATAGAAATTTCTTCTTTACCGTCTGTGATAGCTCGCGTTTTATGGAAGTCATCCTTCACCATTCCATAGACGGGGATCTCTACGCCAAGCTCCGAAAACAGCTCCTTGATAACGCCTACGTGAGCGTCACCGCCGTCCAGAAGAATAAGATCGGGTGACTCTCCGAGCGAGAGTGTTCCGTCACCTATATGCGCTGCTCTGCGCTTAAGCGTCTCTCGCATGGAGCCGTAGTCGTTCTGACCGTCGGTCGTCTTTATTGAAAAGGCGCGGTAGTCGCTCTTTTTAAGCTTGCCGTCCGCGTAGACCACCATAGATGCAAATATCGACTCATTACCGAAGTTTGATATATCGTAAGCCTCTATCCTTCTTGGAATCTCGTGAAGCCCGAGAAGCTCCGCGAGTCTTTTTACACTCTTGTCCTCACGCTCTATGGAAAGCCTGTTTTGCCTTGCGGTCTCCTTGGCGTTTTCAAGCGCCATATCGCACAGTCTTCTGCCATCCCCTCTCACGGGAGTTCTGACAGTGACCTTATAGGGCGCTGAAAGGGTGAGATAATCCGAAAGGAGCGAAAGATCGTCATCCCCAAGCTCGAAGTCGAGCATTATTTCGCGCGGTATATTACCCGCCGTGTCGTAGTAATCGGCTATCAGCGACACAGCATCGTCGCCGGAGCTGAAGTCGGCTAAAGAGAGCACGAACTCATTTTTATTAACGAGCGCTCCGCCTCTTATCGAAAGCATGGCAAGCACGCTTTCCGTCTCTCCGATATACACGGCAAACACGTCGCGCATGACCTTCTCATCCGCAACCACCTTCTGTTTCTCAACGAGCGCTCCGAGGGCGCGTATACTGTCCCTTATCTGAGCCGCGCGCTCAAACTCCATCTCCTCCGCCGCGTACTCCATATCACGCGTAAGAGCTGACACGGTAGCCTTGATATTGCCGTCAAGCACCCATTCGGCGCACTTGACGAGCGCGCGGTATTCCTCTCCCGACACGCCTGCCGCGCAGGGCGCGACACATCTGCCCATATCCTTGTATATGCAAGGACGCTCCTTGCCTATATCGCGCGGAAATGAGCGCTTGCAGGTGTAAAGACCGAATATCTTGACTACGGCTTCAAGAGCTGTATGAGCCGCCGACGAGCCTTGATACGGACCGAAATAACGCGCCTTGTCACTCTTTCTCTCCCTCGTGACAAGCAGGCGGGGATATTCCTCGTTGGTGACCTTGATATACGGATAGGATTTAGCATCCTTAAGCTTTATATTATACTTTGGCGAATGCTTCTTTATCAGCACGTTCTCGAGCGCGAGCGCCTCAATTTCCGTATCACAGACGATATAGTCGAAGTCTGCAACCAGGCTTACCATTCTCGCCGTCTTGGCAGAGTGATTATTGCCGGTGAAGTAGGTCGTCACGCGATTTTTAAGCTTCTTCGATTTTCCGACGTAGATGATCTCGCCGGCGGAATCCTTCATTATATAGACGCCGGGTGTTTCGGGCAAGGAATTAGCCTTATCCCTGAGTCTTTCAATTCTCGTCACTTCCTGCTCCCCTCCGCGGATGCTCCGATGTTTAATAAGAAAACGGCAGTCAACCGACCGCCGTTTTCTGAGATAATTTCCGTTTTTTACTCAATTTTCGTCGTTTTCGGTTTTACCAAAATGCGACCCATTAATTACAGCTCGGGAAATCCGCCGTTTACAAGATCCACAAGACCGGTTACAGCCTCGCTCTCATCGTTGCCGTCTGCAATAAGAGTAATAGTAGTTCCCTTTACGATGCCAAGGGAAAGAACGCCGAGAAGGCTCTTAGCGTTAACACGGCAATCCTCCTTCTCGACCCAGATGGAGCACTTGTAAGAGTTAGCCTTCTGGATAAAGAATGTGGCAGGTCTTGCGTGTAAGCCCACGCTGTTCTGTATAGTAACACTGCGAGAAACCATTAAATAATCGCCTCCGAGATTTTTAGTAATACAAGTATACCAAATTATTACAAAAAAATCAATACTTTTTCACAAAATAAATTTTAAACTTTAGGCTTTCGCTTTTTCTAATTTTAGGCAATTCAAACAAATGCCTTTCATAATCTCCTGATAGAAATATCTATTGAGGATGAATCCTCGGCGCTTCCGTCACTGAAATAAGCTACCCTGTCGTCAAACTCCTGCTTAGCTACTCTCAAGGACGCGCTTCCAAGCCCGAATACGCACCAGAATAAGTAATACATCGTCATATCCGCCCAAATGTAATTGAACGCTCCGTAAGCCATCAGCATAACGATGATCATAGTCGTATACGCGGAGGTCTTGCTCACCTGAGAATTCTTTACGTAAGGCTGGTAGATGTCTCTGTGTCTGACTCTGATAAGATATATAAGCAGGAACGCGAACAAGGATATGACGCCCGCCTCGCATGCGATCTCGAGCAAGAAATTGCCGCTGTTATGATAGTCAAAGGTAGAGGAGTATTCCATTATCTCCTCAATGAAGGAATCCTCTCCTATGCCGATACCGAGGATCAGATTATCCTTCAGCATCAAAAAGGCTGTGTGCCAGCGCTGCATAGAGTCGGACAGACCAAGCGCTCTGACCGTTTCATTAGCATATATGACGTCCATATATTCGCCGGGAACAAACAGCAGCGCATACGCGAATACAGATAAAAACAGCAGTACAAGACCGGACCCGTGTCGCATTTTCTGAGCTAAGAACGCTAACGCGCCGATAAACAGAGCGCCGAATGCCCAGAAGCTCATCGTGAAGAAAAGCGCAAGGAAGTTGACGGCGGTGATTACCGCGTAAAGCGCCTTCGCCCCGCGGTTTCTTCTCACGTCGACGAAATACACCGAGAAGGATACGGAGACCAAAAGGAAGATGGCGAGCGTGTACGGCTTATCGAAGGTTGCTGACGCGCCTCCAAACGTGGAAATCCCCACCTTTGCTATCCCGATCACCGACTCGACGATAGCTATGATCGATACCGGCAAGGAGGATATTATCACGGCGTTTATAAGACAGTCCGCAAGTCTGCGGTTAGTCACAAGACTGCTTGAGAGAACGTAGCCCATACCCAGAAGTATCATAACGATAGAGCTGACGAAGGATTCGACGCCCTTGACGAAAATACCGCTGATCAGTATGCAGAACAGCATGACAAATAATCCGAAATCGTACTGCTCAAAGAAATATACACGCTTGCCGAACGCAACCTTGCGGGCATAGGAAAGAAGTGTCACCGCCACGAGGATCGCAAGCACTATTCCGTGCGTATCGAATGAAAGATACGGCATAATAATGAATATGGAGAAGAAGGAAAACTCGGGCGAGAGGAAGGTCAGGAACAGGTAAGTGAACGCCGCCAAGCCAAACGCTACCGTCCACATTGGAACAACAGCACCCAGAACTGCAAGCGCTATTCCCAATACGATCCCGAAAACGGATGAGATGCCCTTCTCACCCTCACTCTTATGCATTCTCCTTATGCAGAAAAATTCAAAGAAGATGTAATCGGTCACCGCATTATCCTGCAGAGCTATGGACAGCGGCTTATCCGATAAAAGAAACGGAATGCTCAGAAGGGTAAGCGCCGACGCGAGCACGATGACCCCGACGGGTATGACCTCGTATACGCCCACGTACGCCTTTATAAAATGGAGCATCAGGGAAAGAGTGCCGAAGACGCACAGCAGCGCGCCGTAGGTCCTCGCCGGAGTGAATGATATTACCTTGGTCAGCTTTTCAAAGAACCTTGATACGTACTTGCTGGCGCGGATGATGGACACTCGGTTGGCAGAACCCGTAACGGTCTCTACGCAGAACTTCTTTCCGCAGTCATTCCGTGTATATCCACTCAAAAATTCACCTAACGTGCGTTTAGCCATTTTGCGCTCCTTTCTGATTATTTGACAATAAAAGCTTACATTATTTGTGTTTTTATTTTCTTTTTAGCCTTAGGCTTTAACGATTCTTCAATTTCCGGATGCATTGCCAAGAGGTCCGGGCGTCTTTGTCTTGTGATCTCGACAGCTTGTTCAAGACGCCAGCGATCTATCCTTGCATGGTCTCCGGAGAGAAGTACCTCGGGCACCTCGCGGCCTTGAAATACGCGAGGCTTTGTGTACTGAGGGTACTCAAGGATACCGGATGCGTGAGATTCATTCTCATAGCATTCCGAGCCGGCGAGAACTCCGTCCTTAAGCCTTGACACCGCGTCAATTATTATACACGCGGGGAGCTCACCGCCGGTGAGCACGTAGTCACCGATAGAGATATCCTCATCGACGATCTCGTCGAGCACGCGCTGATCCACGCCCTCATAATGTCCGCAGAGAAAAATGAGATTATCGTATTCCGCGAGCTCGCGTGCGATGCCGTGGTTAAATATCCTGCCCTTAGGCGACATATATATCACACGGGTCTTATTTGTCTCGGGAATTTCAGACTTAACGTGAAGGTAGCAATCGTATATGGGCTGACAGCTCATAACCATTCCCATGCCGCCGCCGTAGGGGGTGTCGTCGGTCTTTCTGTGCTTGTCGGCAGAGTAATCTCTGATATTGTGGCACTTGACCTCGATTATACCCGCATTCTGCGCTCTGCCGATGATGCTCTCGCCAAGAGTACGCTCGACCATCTCGGGAAATAGGGTCATTACGTCAAATCTCATGGTCTCAATCAAAGAACCCGGGAATGGGCGTGACGAGCATGCCCTTCTCCTCGTCTATCTCCTTTATAAATTCCTTGCCTGACGGATAATACACCTCACCCGTAGGAGTTTCTATGGTGTAAAGAAGACCGCGAGGAACGTCGGTGACCTCCTTTATTTCGCCGTAGATCTTACCCGTGTCCGCATCAATGACGGGAAGCCCTATCATATCGGCAAGCAGCATCTGTCCCTTGCCTACGGGTATATCGTCACGGTGAAGGTAGATCACCGTATTCTTCATAGCAACAGCAACGTCCCTGTCCTCAATGCCCTCTATGGACATCAGTACAAGAGCACCTGCAGCCGATGCGGAAGCTACCCTTCTCTCCTCATATCCGCCATCCTTACCGGCGAGGAATATGCGCTTCTGCTTTGCAAGCACCTTAGGGCTGTCACACCAGACTTCAATTTTTAATACTCCGCGTACTCCGTGCGGTCCAAGCACCTTTCCGCCTTCTAAATACATCTTTTTCATAATACTTATTTTATCACATATTAAGAATAAAGTCAATAACGTATAAAAAATACCGATATCTATTTACTCACTATCATCATAATACAAAAAAGGCTATCAAAATCAACCAACTCGAGATAGCCTTTTAACATATTATATCGTATAAATGACAACCACAATGTACATAAATTGCGTTTTTTGTCAAAAATCACAACATATTCTTTGTTGCATCAAGCCAAAGCTCAGCAATAAATCCTTGCATAGCTTCAGTTGGATGAACTCCATCCCAGAGCCAAAACGCATATGGGTCTGTATCGCATCCATTGGCTTTGAGAATCGGCGCGTATTCCTCTACAAGTGCCTCAAGACGCTTTTGAATAGGAATAAAAATTGCTCCGTAATCTTCAGCGATCTTCTTTATTATAGTTTGCTTGCGAACAAACACCTTCATAAAGTCATGGTACTCCTTATTGTCTAATGTGTTTTTATCAGCATTTAAACACTATTATACTCAACAGAATCTTAAAGTCAAGCGGTTATAAAAAAATTAACAAAAAGCGATGCATCATATCACCCGATAAACATCTGTGTCCAATAATTATTACCCGACGCGTAGCCGACGCCAATCTCAGTGAAGGATGAATTAAGCATGTTTGCACGGCGACCGGACGAATTCATCCAAGCGTTAACAACCGTCTCAGGACTCGTCTGCCCCTTTGCTATGTTCTCTCCGGCGGTTCGGTAGCTGATGCCAAAGCTCTTGATCATTTGGAATGACGAACCGTATGTCGGACTCGTGTGTGAGAAGTATCCCCCATCCCTCATATCCTTGGATTTGTATCTAGCAACACGGCTGAGCTCCCAATTGTGCTCAAGCTCATTAAGTCCTTGTTTCTTTCGATGTTGACAAGCCGCACGACCTCGGCTTCAAAGCTCGAAACCTCGGAATCGGTCGTAGGTACCGTCAGTACCTGACCGGGATAAATTAGGTCGGGGTTCTTTATCTCCGGGTTAGCCGCCTTTATCTCACTGATCCCTGCCTCGTGCTTTACCGCAATACGCCACATTATAAAAACAAATGCAGTTTCTGCCAATAGGTTTGCTTAGGGCAGATTATGACAACCAGAGATGTCATTTTGCGCCTTATTATCAAGGCACTGCAAAACTTTACACAAAGTGTACTTATTCACTTCTCAAAAAAAGAAAAGACCCGTGCCGTCAAAAATTGGCAAGAGCCTTTATTCATTTATTCTCTGCTGTAATAGCTTACCGTACCTTTTTTCTCTCAAGGTGGGAAAGGAGCGACTTCAGCTTCGGCGTGTTGTACCTCAGGACAAGTGTGGGTAAAACATTAAGATAGAGATTAACCAATGCAACGGGCAAGGCAATACTAAGTGAGCAAACGCCGTCAAGAGTAAGCATTGCCAGAAAACCTATCGGATAAGAGAGTCTATGTGTTATAACCCCTCTGTTACATTCGATAATAAACTTTTTGATATACTCCGGGTCATTCGGATCTTGGAGCGTACTTTTACTAAAGCCGCCTGCTGCGCCAAGCTCCCAGACCTTGTCCTTCCAAGCCCTAACATTAATACGCTTGTACATATTCTTTTCCCACTCGGTTATATGAAAGAGCGGATTATTTATACCGTAAAGGCTATCGGGAGTCATCCTCACCGCAATTGCCACAATTCCGTCAAGCGCAAACTGGAGTGCCGTGCACCACACCACCGCGATGATAATGTAATACCACGATGCCGTCCCAAATAGCATATTGATAGCCGATATTATTGACATCGCTATTCCTATCGTTGTAAAATAAAGCTTCATAAAATATCCAATCTAATTAACTGCCGATTTAAACCTCATTAATTATATCATAAGCTTTTTCTCCTGTCAAGCTAAGACTAGCGGTCTACTGTTGAATAAGTCCTTCACACAAACAAAAAATGCCCCGCTCTTGCAGGACACCGCATATATAAAGCGCTTTGTCTAGATCAAATGCGCATTGAAAACCGAATAAACGAAATGAAACGAAGAAGCTCTTTGTGCTTACTTGAACTTAAGGATGTTCCGGGCACCTCGGGCATATAACATTTTGCCGAGCGCGCAGCGATTGGTGGTGCGTAGCACAAAATGCATAGCATTTTCCAAAATGTTTCATCGGCTTTCGCGCGATTTATCGGCGGAGCGAAAGGCGATATTCGTATCAGTCAACTGAACACGTTTAAACAGTATTAGCTGAAATATCCTATTCGTCAGTGTCTAAATATGTCATAGTATTATACAAACAAAAAATGCCCCGCTCTTGCAGGACACCGCATATATAAAGCGCTTTGTCTA
>CAYWPS010000073.1:0-8903 GCA_964460165.1 uncultured Ruminococcus sp.
TGAGGGAGGGAAACGCGAATAGAAAATGACCTTGATTTAGTGGAGAAATTCGCAGGATTTCAACCTTATAGAAAAAGCTTTAGCTCATTCGTTAATTTTTGAGTTTTTTATCTTCTTACGTGTCATTTTCGGTTGCGCCTAAATGCGCCAGCCCCTTTTGCGTTTATTTGACAACTATTATTTACTTATTCTGATTATCAAGGTGCTTTTGCCAAGCGATCTTGTAGATCTCCTCCGCGGCGAGGCGTGCCTTTGCGACGGGCACCTTCTTATCCTTGGGGAAGCAGTAATAGATACATTCCTGACCGGATAGGGCGATGATATCGCCGACCTCGTAGAAGTTGAAATCCGCGCAGACGCTGTACGACGAGAGGGGCTTGTGCTCGTAGTTGATCTCTCCGTCGCTGCTCGTCAGTCTGAAGCCCTCGGCGGTATGCACGAGTCTGCCTTCGCCCACGCCGTACACTCCGCTCGTATCAACGCTTATCCAGATATCCACGGGGGTGTCGAGCAGATATCTGCCCTCCGCGATCTCCCTTCTGACCTCCTCGCGCTCCCATTCGTACCAATCGGGCACGTGGTCGAAGGACCCCTTGGTATTGACCGCGACGAGCTCGCCGTATTCGCTGAGCTCGTATTTTGCTCCGCAGACCTGACAGGTGAGCTCAGTGCCCTTACCGAGCGTTTCGCCCTCCGCCTTGCACTCGGGGCATTTGTACAGTATTCTTTCAAGTCCGTCCGCTCTGAAGCTTTCGGATATTCTTACCTTGTTTTCCCGCTGCCATCTGAAGCCGTCGAAGGAGAACTGCTCCTTTATCACCTCGTTTATCTCATCGGGCGCCATTTTCGCTATATCCTCCGCCGAGAGCAGATATTCTACCGTGGCGCTGACCCTTACCTTCCTTCTTTGCAGGTTGTTGTAGAGCGGATCGCGAGAGAAGGCGCCGTAGGTCTTTATCATAACGAGCGGAATACCGAGCATCTTGACGCATTTGCCTACCGTATCGGGCATGGCGGTCGCGGTTCCGTCAAGCGTATATCCCGCCTCGGGGAACATCAGCACGTTGCTCCTGAGCTTCTTGACCGCGTAGAGAATATCTCGCACGAGGGCGGTATCCGTGTAGAATTTTTTTGTGGGAATGCAGCCGATCCTGCGCATCAGCCACTCCTTGCCGAAGAAGGCGTCGGTGGTGGCGACTATATTGAAGGGCTTGGGATAAAGCACGGTCGCCGCTATCTCGAGGTCGATAAAGCTAGAGTGGTTCATAAGGATGAACGCGGGCTCTCTCTTGCCGAGCCTTTCCATGCCGATCCTCTTATACTTGAAGCCTGCGGCGAGAAGGTCCGGCACGGATACCAGCCTCATAAGCGTGCGGAAGAAAATACCCGGCTTCTTTGGCTTGACGTGCGTATGCTTTCTTGCGGTATAGTCCTCAAGTACCTGTCTGTACGAGCGTTTTGTTACCTTGATCTTCATAACAATAAGCCTTTCGGTTAGTTAATGTCGTGCTGAAAATGAAAACCCGACTTGGACGCGCTTTCCGTGTTATTGTAGCATATTATCGGCTTTTTGTCAATTAAATAAACCTTAAAACGCTTTTTATGATGATTTACGGCATATGTCCTTTATTATTTCCCCCGCGATTATAAGTCCGACCGCGGACGGCACGAAGGAGACGCTGCCGGGTGTTCTTTCACCCGTGGGATTTATCGGCGGCTCGTCGGAAAAGACGACCTTGAGGTGATCGATGCCTCTTTTTCTGAGCTCGGTACGGATGACCTTTGCCAAGGGGTCCGTGTGAGTTTTTGATATATCCGAAACCTTAAACCTTGTGGGGTCGAGCTTGTTACCCGCGCCCATCGAGGAGATGATCTTCACGCCTTGCTCGGTCGCTTTGGTGATGAGATGGAGCTTTGACCTTACCGAGTCGATGCAGTCGGCAACGTATCCGACGCCTTGCAGGGATATCTCGTTTTCCTCGGAGTAGAACTCGTTATAAACCGTGACCTCGCACTCGGGGTTGATGTCTAGTATCCTGTCTCTCATCGCCTCGGTCTTGTACTTACCGACGGTGGATGTCGTCGCTATGATCTGGCGGTTGATATTCGACACGGCTACCCTGTCGGAGTCCACCAGCGTGATCCTGCCGACGCCCGCTCTTGCCAGAGCCTCTGCCGCAAATCCGCCGACGCCGCCGACGCCGAATACCGCGACGTGAGAGCCCTTCAGCCTCTCGACCGCCTCGGAGCCGAGCATCATCTCGGTGCGGGTGTAGATCGTATCCTGCTTATCCATCCGTCTTACCCTCTTTTCCAATATTTTCTGTCGAGGGAACGGTACATGATCGCCTCCGCTATGTGGTCGGCGTTGATGCTGTCACAGCCGTCGAGGTCCGCGATAGTACGCGCGACTCTCAAAACTCTGTCGTGACCTCTGGCGGACAGACCGAGCGACTCGAACGCCTCGCGCATAAGGGTCGAAGCTTCCTCGTCGAGAGCGCAGTGGCGTCTGAGCATATCCACCGACATATTCGCGTTGAGCACGCCGGTCTTATCGCCCGCCTTGGCAAGACGCTCGTTGGTGAATCTTCGCGAGGCGTTGACTCTTTCGCGTATCCTTGCCGAGGGCTCGCCGTGGTTGCCCTTGCCCGCTATATCGTCGTAGGATATCGACGGAAGCTCTATTTCTATGTCGATTCTGTCAAGCAGGGGACCGGACACTCTCTCGAGATATTTTGCCACGGTCTGGGGGGTACAGGTGCATTTTTTATTCGGATCGCCGAAATATCCGCATCTGCACGGGTTCATCGCGCAGACGAGCATAAACTTGGAGGGGTAGGTGATCTTAGCCGCCGCACGTGTGACGGTGACGGTCCCGTCCTCAAGGGGCTGACGGAGCGATTCGCTGGTCTTTTTGGAAAACTCGGGCAGCTCGTCAAGGAAAAGAATACCGTTATGCGCCATGGATATTTCGCCGGGGCGGGGATAAGTGCCGCCGCCGATAAGTCCGGGCATCGTTACGGTGTGGTGCGGGGAGCGGAACGGACGCTCGGTGATAAGTCCTTTGCGGAGCTTTCCGCTCACCGAATGTATCTTGGTCGTCTCGAGCGCTTCCTCGAAGTCCATATCGGGAAGAATGGAGGAGAGCCTTTTCGCCAGCATGGACTTGCCCGTGCCGGGAGGTCCTATCATAAGCACGTTGTGTCCGCCTGCCGCCGCTATCTCGAGCGCGCGCTTTGCCTTGAGCTGACCGCACACGTCGTAGAAGTCGGGAGCGTCGCTGTGCGCCGACAGGTCGAGGTCGGGCAGGGCAGAGGGGATGGGAGTCATGATCTCCTCACCCTTCAGGTGAGTGACGAGCTCTCTTAAGGTCCTGACGCCGTAGACCGTGATGCCGCCGACGACCGCCGCCTCGTCGCGATTGGCGTAGGGAACGTATATCTCCTTTTTGCCGAGATCCCTTGCCGAGACGACCATGGGCAGAACGCCCGCTATTCCGCGCACCTCGCCCGAAAGAGAGAGCTCTCCTATGATGCACTTATCCGAGAAATCGTATTCTCTCGGAATGATGCCGTCGCTCTGAAGTATAGCGCACATGATGGCAAGGTCGTACGCCGTGCCTTCCTTCTTTATATCCGCGGGAGCGAGGTTTATCATGAGATCAAGGGGCGGGAAGACGTATCCGCTGTTCTCGCAGGCGGACTGGACCCTGTTCTTTGCCTCTTTTACCGCCGCGTCCGGAAGACCGACGAGCTCAAATCTCGGGAGCCTGTCCCATGCCGAGCACTCAACGGTGACCTCGAAGCCCTCAATGCCGAGAACTCCGGATGAATATATCTTGGAAAGCATAAGTTTCTCCTTAAAATCAGATTTACAACTCCATTATACTTCAACGTACGGAATAAATCAAGAGGGAAAAGGAATTAGGCGGAATAATCGGACGGAATAAAACCTTTTTGGTGAAAAGGTAGAACTTTCTGTCCAAAATATCCAAAGATTTAAAATTAAGTTGAAATGTTATTTTAAAATATGGTATAATTGTGCCAGTAAAAAATTGCGCGTAAAAGGAGAAAATCATGAGAATTTTTGAAAAAATACTTGTGGTGATATGCGTGTTTGCGCTTCTTACCGTCGGTTGTGTGTTTGCCGTTACGGCGAGCGAGGATACGTCTGAGGAAAAGGAGCAGGGAACGGTTACTGATCTCGAGGTGTTTATTGACAGCGCCGAAGAAGCGACGACCGCTTCCGACGTATATGACGCTATTATCGCGGCAGCCGAGTATATCGATACGCATATACTCGTTCCCGAGGAATGGGGCTACAATGCAGCAATGGATTCATGCAAAAGACTTGCGGTCAAGGGCGCGCTTAAGTACTTTGAGCTCTTTGATAACGACAGTCTTTCCCCTGACGCTGCGTACGATTACACCGTTAAGGCGGGCGAGCTGCTCAATCTCTTTGAGCTCCCCGAGGATACCGAGGGATATGAAGAGGCTAAGTCAAAGTACGACGCCGCCGTGGTTAAGATGCTTGGCGTTTACGTGGACAGCATAGACGATAAGATCGAGACCACGCGCAAGACCGCTTCTAACCAGGTTACCATAAACAGAGTCAAGAGGCTGCTTGAAACCTGTGAGCTTTACGGCGACACCAGCGTTCTTGACGACACCGTCAACAAGTTCAACGAGCTCGCTGAAGCGCAGGAGAGGGCGGTAGCAGCCAATCTTGACGAGCTCAACGAGGGCAACGCTATTTCCGACTACGACCTTCCTATTTATTACGAGCAGGATTGGGAGTCGCTTGAGGTGGCGTGGGGGTCGTCCGGAAGCAAGCTGGCGGATAAGTGGTCGATAGACCTTAAGACCACGAGCAACAAGGCGGGTATCGCAGCCGAGGAGAACGGAAACAAGTACTATATTCACCAGTATCTTGAGAAGGATAATCCCGCGGCAACCTACATACAAATGTCGCTTTCCGGATTTGACGCAGGAAGCGGACTTGTATTTGAATTTGATATCACGACCTTCAGCAGCGTGCCCGAGGCGGGAATCAATATAGAGACGGGAAGCGTTAACAGCCAATATTTCCCTCCGTCTTACTTCTACATCAACGGAAACGGCGATATATGCCATAACGACAAGAAGACGGTCGCTCTTGAAAACGCTATCGTTCCCGGTCAGTGGCTTCATATAATGATAATACTTGACCCCGACGAGTTCATATATAAGCTTTACGTAGCCGGTCAGTATATTTGCTCGTACGATGCAAAATACAACGGAGTCACTACCTTCGACCACAGCGTCGTCTCCCTCAGACTCTCGGGCGGAAGCTCCACTACCGGTGACATCGCTTACGATAACTTCCTTATTTACAGCGGAAGCAATTACCGCCATAAGGAAGGTCTTTCAAAAATGACCGACGACGAGAAGTTCATCTACTACGTTAAGTATTTCTCCAACCCGAACAGCGACGCGGCGGAAAGAAGCATTGCTTACAATCTCGCATCGGCGATGCTCAGCAAGTATTGGAGCTATGAGGAGGACGAGGAAGGTAACAGGGAGTACGATTACACCGAGAACGCGCGTGAAAACGAGGCTCTTATGGCGGCGGTAGATTCCTACCTCGAGTTCGATCTTGAGACAACTCTTAAGGAGATAAGGTTGTCTAACCTCACTGCGTACATCGATATGGTAAAGGCTCTTGACGAGCACGCGCGCAGCTCTGAGACCATTGCGATAAGACTCGCCGAGATCGACGTCATCAACAGCTTCACCACGAAGAACTCCACCCTTATCAATATGGAGTATGACGAGGACAAAAACGGAACTCCCGATTACGCCGAATACGAGGCGATCCTCAAGCGTATTGAGAAAGAGACCGCGTGTGACAACAACGTTGCCGCGTTCGTCGGCTATATGGATAAGTTCGAGTCTGCCGGCACTCTTTCCGCCAAGGAGAGAAATTACGGCAAAGCGAAGGCGCTCGTTATTGCGGGCGGTATTGACGTTGACTTTATTAACGACAAGAGCCATCCCGACAGAGAAAACTTTGCCGATCTTATCAGCGCGTACGAGGTTTACCTTGACGCAAGCAAGACTCTCGATAAGCTTATGAAGGAGAATAACTCCTACAAGATCGTGGTTTGCATGGATAAGATAAGCGACTACGATACCGAGGAGGAGTGGCTCGCGAACAGCGAGATCGTCAACAAGTACCTCAATATCGTCAAGGAGTATATACTTGAGACCGATATAGACGGCTCGCCTCTTTACGACGAGGGATATCCCGGAATAAGCGGCGCTGTCGAGTACTTTAACAGAACCTACGCTTACTTCTACACGGTCCTCCAGGATACTCACGTGGCGTACATACAAAGCATCCTTGATTACATCATGGCGACCGATTCTTATATCGAGAAGATGGGAAGGATCGCCGTTATCGAGAGATATATCGACAACAACGAGATCAATTTCGACGATCAGAGGATCATCACTCTGCTGAATAACTTTGAGACCTGTAAGGAGGAGCTCGAGCTTCGTGAGGCTGATTACGGTCCTCTCCTTCAGATGAACTCGGTCTACTTCAACAACCTCGTTGAGAAGATGCGCACAGCCGAGACCTACACCGAGCAGAAGGAGTACTTCGAGCAGGCGTCTCTCTACTACTTCAACATTGACGCCAGCGTTTTCGGCACGGTAAAGGCTATCGAGATCTACGACGACTTCGAGGCAAAGCTCAGGGTCATCGAGGAGTCCTCTCTCTACTTCCTTGAGTCCGTCGCCATCTACAACGCTTGTCAGACCGAGGATGAGAGGTACGCGGCTCTCGTTGATTGCTACTACAACGCTCAGTTCGCGGAGATGTCCTACGAGGGCGTGGAGGAAGCGATGGCAGAGTATCTCGCGGCTTACAACGCCTATATGAACTACGCGGAGGCTGTGAACGCGGAGCTCACGACGACCGGTCACGCGGTAGGATCCTTCAGATCAAACTGCGGAATCAACACAATCATAGCGATAATCATTAAGAAGATCTTTGGCGTGTAAACGCCGTTAGCGACGGCTTCGGGAAAGGGATCTATCCCCGGTCCGTCCTGACAGGGCTGCCGTAAAATTGGCTTTGCGGCAGCCCAAATATATCAAATTGATTCGGAGGAAAATATGAATTCCAATTATGACGCTCTCTTTACGCCCTGGAAGATAGGTAACGTAGAGATAAAAAACAGAATCGTAATGTGCCCTATGGGCGGCACGTCGCTCTTCGGTTGGTTTGAGCTTACCGGCTGCGGATTTGACAAGGAGGCGGCAAAGCTATTTCTCGAGAGAGCAAAAAATAACGTAGGTCTTATCATCCCCGGCATCGCGCCCCTGCGCGATACCTTCTGGGGCAAGTGGCTCTGGCAGAACCCAAAGATGTTCGAGGAGCTCAAGGTGTTTATGGACGAGATCCACAAGACCGGAGCCAAGCTCTTTATACAGCTTACCGCGGGCATGGGACGCTCCTGGGCTATCACCGAGCTCGTAGGCCCTCTGCACAAGAATAAATTTACACGCGCCCTGATCAAACCCATTCTTGATACCAGTCACGAGCTTGCTTCTCCCTCCGCGCAGCCCGCGCGCTGGGCACCCGACATCATCTGCCCCGAGATGACCAAGGAGCAGATCCACGAGATAATCGAGGCGTTTGCCAAAACCGCAAAGCTCTGCCGCGACGCCGGCGTTGACGGCGTAGAGGTCCACGCGGTCCACGAGGGATATCTTCTCGACCAGTTCGCTATTGAGTTCTTCAACAAGCGTACCGACGAGTATGGCGGCTCGTTTGAGAACCGCTATCGCTTCGCTGCCGAGGTCGTCAAGGCTATAAAGGAGGAGTGCGGCGAGGACTTCCCCGTATCGCTCCGTTATTCCGTAGAGTCCAAGCTCAAGGGCTTTGCCGAGGGCGCGGTTCCCGGCGAGGAATACGTTGAGGTAGGACGTAATATGGAGGAATCCGAAAGGGCGGCTAAGTATCTTCAGGACGCGGGCTACGATATGCTCAACGCGGATAACGGCACCTACGACTCGTGGTATTGGGCTCATCCCCCGATGTATATGCCCGAGAACTGTAACCTTGAGGACGTAGCGCACATAAAGAAATTCGTGGATATTCCCGTTGTCTGCGCGGGACGTATGGATCCCGAGGTCGGAGCCGAGGCTATTGCCGAGGGCAAGATCGACGCTATGGGCGTCGCGCGTCAGTTCCTCGTCGATCCCGAGTGGATAACCAAGCTTATCGAGGACAGGCTTGAGGATATCAAGCCCTGCATCTGCTGTCACAGCGGCTGCTTCAACTTCTCATCCTCCAAGGGACACTATAACACTCAGGATCTCACCGACACTATGGGGCTTGCGCGCTGCGCGCTTAACCCCGAGACCATGCAGTCGAAGAAATATAGCGTCGAGCCCGCGAAGAAGCGGAAGAACATCGCCATCGTGGGAGGCGGTATCGGCGGTATGGAGGCGGCTATCCTGCTTTCCAAGCGCGGACATAACGTCACCGTATACGAGAAGTCGGATAAGCTCGGCGGCGTATTCATCGCGGCTGCCGCTCCATCCTTCAAGGAGAAGGACAGAGCGCTTATCTCCTGGTACATCCGCGAGCTCTCGAAGTATCCTATCGAGGTAAAGCTTAACACCGAGGTTACGGATATCAAGGCTCTCGGCGCCGACGAGGTCATCATTGCTACCGGCTCCGTTCCCAACGTTATACCCGTCAAGGGCGTTAAGGAATACGGCATCGAGGCTGTTGATTTCCTTCTCGGAAACAAGACTGTCGGAGAGAACGTCGTTATCGTAGGCGGCGGACTTACCGGCTGTGAGATCGCGTACGAGCTTTACCTTCAGGGCAAAAAGCCCGTGGTCGTC
>CAYWPS010000074.1:0-8903 GCA_964460165.1 uncultured Ruminococcus sp.
GACTTACCGCAACCCGAGGGACCGACGAAGATAAGGAACTCCTTATCCTTGATCTCAAGGTTGAAGTCGGAAACTGCGGTAACGCCGCCGGGATACTTTTTGTAAATGTGTCTGAGTGAAAGACCTGCCATTTTTAGAATCTCCTTATGTAAATTTTTTACCGTATCTATTCTATCAGATTTTGAAGGCTTTTCCAATAGGCATCTTAACGATTTTTTGCGCAAAGCTTTGTAGAATTTCAACAAAAAAGCGTCAAATCCTTTGGATATAACAACAAGTCGGACGGAAAAACTCTAATTAATTAGAAAAACACTCTCCGAAAATCACTGCTTTACAAGCCGTTTTTAGAGCGTCCGCTCCGTAACTCCGTCGGAGATATCCCCGCTTTCGCGGTGAAGCACCCGGAGAAGTGCGGCGCAGCGTAAGATCCGACACCCTCGGCGATCCTGCCTATATTATTTATATAGATATAATATAAATGGAAGAAAATGTGATAAAAGAGCACCTTAAGCCAAGATGCTTGCCGGAGTGACCGCTTTCGTCTGTTTTTTGCCAACGCGTTAAAATACGAGCAAAATATCAATTATAGTTTGCATTTTTCGGTAAAATGCTCATTTAAATTTGGCGTTTTATCTTTTTTTGCGGTTTGTAATCGGTTTTGGGGCAGGACGCCTCGGTCGCGGATCGGCGGCAGCTTATGCGCGCTTTTACCGACCCTCACGCTCGCTTTTCTACTACTTGTCTTTCGGAGCTGATAAGTCCTGCGCCGCGTCTCGCGGTTTATGAAATATTATTATTTCTCCTGCCGCATCCCTATCCTCCGTCCGCCATATTTTTTTGCGCTTGGAGAGAAAATAAAAATAACATTTCGTATTTTTCTTCTTTTATGGAAAAACGCAAAAACGCAAAAAGCATAACAATAGTTTACAAAATGACATTTTTACTGCAAAATTATTAAAAATATTTTTAAGATTTTTCGCGGAAGTTATTGACATATGCGATTTTATTTAGTATAATATAGGCGTATAAAAAGATAAGGGCGTAATATTTTTGCGGCTTTATCAGCTTAAATTTACATTGTGAGGGGTATTGATTATGGGTCCTACACTTTCTAAGAAGGAAATTGCAAGACAGGTTAAGGAGCTCTACGCTAAGATCGGCGATTCCAAGTCCGCTATTAAGTCCGAGTTCCGTAGCTTCGGTAAGGTATCCAAGGCGTTTGCCAAGGCTACCGCGGAGTACAAGAAGGCTAAGGCTGCTTACGACAAGAAGCCTAAGGCTAAGCAGGAGAGAAAGCTTGACGCCGCGCTTGATACGTTCTATCAGGCAAACGACGCTTACAAAGAGGTTTACAAGCTTATCGATTCTTACTTCACCACTATCGAGCAGGATTACAACGAGATTTGTGATCTCTTTGAGATGCGCGGCGCTCACCGCAAGGTTGAGAAGGCTACCACAGAGTTTGAAAAGTACAGAGATTGGCTTGAGCGTAAGCTCTCCGCCATCAGCGAGGGCGTTCCCGAGCTCGTAGAGGATGAGAAGGAAGAGGCTCCCGTTGAGGAGGAAGTAGTTGAGGAGGAAGTAGTTGAGGAGGAAGCTCCCGTCGTTGAGGAGACTCCCGCGCCCACATCCGAGCCCGCACCCGCTCCCGCTGCTCCCGCATATTCTCAGATCGCGGTTTCTCCCGTGAGCATCAATCCCGTTATCCTTGACGTTTCTTCCATCGTTGACAACGCGGTTGAGAACACTATGGCGAAGTTCTCTCTCCATATGGACAAGAAGCTTCGCGAGTATTTCGATACTCTCGTTCTTCCTCAGCCCACCGGCGTGGCTGCTGCCACTGTTGTAAAGGAGGTCGTTAAGGAGGTTGCCGCTCCCGCTCCCGTTGTTGTGGCGGATTCCGAGACCGCAGCCGCTAACGTTGAGCTTCAGGGCGATATTCTTGCCAAGGAGCAGGAGATCTACACTAAGCTTAAGGCTATGGGCGAGGAGATCGCGGCTATGCTTGAGGCACTTGACGCACTTGCGGAGTCCCAGGCAGCTATCTCCGGCAAGCAGAAGGATCTTAACGGTATGCAGAAGCAGACCAATGACACTCTCCGCCGCATCATGCGTGACCAGCAGGGTATCCAGGTCAGCCTTAGAGTTGTTAATCAGGATCAGGCTGAGGTCAACGCACAGCAGGCAGCAGTTGTTGAGAGCCAGAAGCTCGTTGTTGAACAGCAGCAGGCACTTGCGGATGCTCAGAACGGCATGATCGAGACTCAGAGCGCAGTTATCGCTACTCAGAGCGGTCTTAACGACGCTATGAAGGCAGTAATGCAGGCGCAGAAGGATATTCTTCATACTCAGAACAGAATTGCTCAGGGCAACGCTAAGGCTCAGGAGGCAGGTAAGGTTCTCCTTGAGAAGCAGGCAGAGCTCACCGAGCTTCAGAAGGCTGCTATGGCAAATCAGCGCCAGGCACTTAAGGACTACAAGGATGCAAACGGAGACGCTAAGCCCGCTCGCGCAAAGAAGGAAAAGAAGGCTGAACAGGCTCCCGTAGTAGAGGAAGCTCCCGTAGCAGAGGAAGCTCCCGCAGCAGAGGAAGCTCCCGTAGCAGAGGAGGCTCCCGCAGTAGAGGAGGCTCCCGTAACAGAGGAGGCTCCCGCAGTAGAGGAGGCTCCCGCAGCAGAGGAAGCTCCCGCAGCAGAGGAGGCTCCCGTAGCAGAGGAAGCTCCCGTAGCAGAGGAGGCTCCCGTAGTTGAAGAAGCTCCCGCGGTTGAGGAAGCTCCCGCTGAGGAAGTATCCGAGTAATTTGAAATTACAAGATCTTACATAGAAAAATGCGGCTCAAGCGAGCCGCATTTTTATTTGTCCAAAATAAATGCGAAATGTGAAATGTAAAATCCGTAGGGGAGGGGCTTGCTCCTCCCGAAAATGCGAAATGCAAAAATAACCTTCTCCGGTGGGAGAAGGCGCCCGGGTCTGCACCCTATGTAAAGGTCGCATAATACTAAACTCGCGCCCCGTTATTGACAACGGAGCGCGATGCGTGTATAATATACGTGATAGGTTTTTATCATAAGGCGGCATGCGTGTTGAATTTTAACGCATTTTGCCGGATATCACACCTTAGATAACGTAGGTGTCGTCTATCTCTCGCTCGTCATGCTCAGCGGCAACGAGCTGCACGTGGTACGCGTCAATGACAGCCTCCTCGAGCGCCGCTCTGAAGTCCGAGTTGATGGGGTGCACGATATCGCGGTAAGAGCCGTCGGGATTCTTTCTCGAGGGCATAACGATAAAGTATCTGTCTCTCGCGTAGATGACCTTAATGTCGTGAACTGCAAGGCAGTCGTTGAAGGTGACTGAAACTACTGCTTTCATAGGGCCTTCGTCAAAGAATTTTCTGATTTTGATGTCTGTGATTTGCATTTGTTCTTCCTTTCGTCTTATGCATAGTCTATACGAAGCCCGGCGCTCTTTAAGGTCTGATATTCTGTGTCGTCTGCTCGGAGAATTCCGACTATTAACATTCGTTTTTTGTGCTGCATATAGTATACAATAAGTTTGTGAAAAAAATGCAGAGCGTTTTTGAACAAAAACTAGCATTATTGTAAACAATTAATTAATATTTCTTGAACCTTGCAAGAAAAATAGGAGGCAGTGTCGATTTTTAATTCTGACTTAAGCTTCGGGAAAATCTCCCCGATATTAAAGGACGTTAAAGCTTCGATACGTTTTATCGGTATTCTCGGCTCGGGCATGTATCCGCTGGCATGTCTTATGCGCGGACGCGGCTGCCGTGTCAGCGGCTCTGACAGAAACGCGGGCGAGGATATCACCGACTCCGTGGGTATAAGGATAGAACGCCCCGGCGACGGAAATTTCGGCATGGCAGACCTCGCGGTATATTCGCTAGCGATAGATGAGTCCGACCCCGAGATCCTCTATGCGAGATCGCGCGGTATACCTCTTATCTCACGCGCTCAGCTTCTCGGCGCGCTGATGAGCGAGTGCAAGATTCGCATTTCAGTGAGCGGCTCACACGGCAAGAGCACGGTTACCGCATTGATCGAGCATATACTCTCCGTTTCCGGAAAGGCGCCGACGGCAGTGTCGGGCGCGGCTCTCTCGTCCGGTGAAGCATACGCCCGCGGAGACGGCGGGATATTTCTTGCGGAGGCGTGCGAGTATAAGGATTCGTTTTTGCGCCTATGCCCGACACATCAGCTTATAACCTCGGTTGAGCTTGACCACACCGATTATTTTGCCGACCTCGACGCCTTGCGCGCATCATTTCTATCGGCGGCGCGTCTTGCCGATACCGTTATTATTAACCGCGATGACAGGGTCGCGGGCAGCATCGCCGACGAGCTGAGGGCTTCGTTTAAGAGCGGCGTCTCGCCGGAGCGAGTGCTGACCTATGGCAAGTCGGAGTGTGCCGATTACCGTCTTCACTCCATTGAGAGAGCAGGGGATATTACGCGCTTTTCGGTTACTTACGCAGATAATACCGTTCGCCTTTCCACCTCACTGATGGGTGAGTTCAACCTGTATAATATCACCGCCGCCGCGGCAGCCGCGCTCTCGCTAGGCGTAAGCGACGGGGACGTCGCCGGAGCTGTCGGCAGCTTTCGCACGATCAACCGCCGTCTCTCCCGCCTTGCGCGTATCAAGGACAGTACCGTCTTCTATGATTACGCTCACCATCCCACCGAGATAGCCGCGGTCATAGACGCCTTGAAGGAGCGGTACGGCAGTGTAACGGTAATATTTCGCCCCCACACGTTCTCTCGCACGAAAAGCTTGTGGGCAGATTTTATAACCGCTTTATGCAAAGCGGACTTTACAATTTTACTGGATATTTACCCTGCGAGAGAAAAAGCGATCGATGGGGTGGATTCGCAAAGTCTTGCGGCAGCTATTCCGGGCGCCGTCTGCCTTCCCGCTTGTGACGCGGCGCTGCGCGCCGTACTCAGCGGCTCGGGTGCAATAGCCCTTCTGGGAGCCGGTGAGGTAGAGGGAGTGAGGGACGATCTCGTAAGACTGGGAGAAAAAACACGGGACTTATAGCCCGAAAGGAGATAAACATGGAAAACATACTCGTCAGCGCGTGTCTGCTCGGCATAGGATGCCGTTACGACGGAAAGCATAAGGCGAACGGGAAAGTTCTTGGGCTTCGTGAAAAATATAATCTTATACCCGTCTGCCCCGAGATATTCGGCGGGCTTCCCACACCGAGGATCCCCTCGGAGCGCGTCGGCGACCGCGTCGTGATGAAGGACGGGCGTGACGTTACGGATAACTACTTAAGGGGCGCTCGGGAGGCGCTGGAGCTTTGCCGTATCTATAACATAAAAATAGCGATCCTTAAGGAGAGAAGCCCCTCGTGCGGCAAGGGTGAGATATACGACGGCAGCTTCACCTCCGCTCTCACGGCGCGCGACGGAGTGACCGCGGAGCTGCTTCAGGAGAACGGCGTCACTGTTCTTGGCGAGAGCGAGATAAATATTTTGCTGTGATTTTACTATAATTTTTAAAAAAGGGTTGTATTTTTTCAAAAAAAGGAGTATAATGGCTTGGTTAATCTGAAATGACTCAGCTGTTTTAAATTTTGACATCGAAAGGAAGTGAGCGCGATGGACGATTCACGAAGTTGCAGTTCCCATAAACGAATAAGAACGGCGTGCACCGCGCTCGTATTCCTGCAAGTATAAGTGCGGAACGCCTGAATTGCCCGATGAACAGGGCGGAAAGGCGGTTGAAATGAAAGACGAAATGTTTGAAGAAAAGGCTCTTGACCTTTTTGAAGGCGAGCCTGACACAAAAAAAGATGCTGATAGCGAGAACGGGCTTGACGGCGTGCTTACCGTACCGAATACGGACGGCGAGGAAATTATCGACGAGGTAGGCGAGGGACTGCTCGCCGAGGACGAGCTCGACGAGCTCGAGCTCGGTGACGGTACTGATACGGACGACGGTGAGGACGCTGAGCCTCTCGTTTCCGCTGACGAAAACGTGGAGGAGCCGGAGAGGATCACCGATCTTATCGAGTCCAAGAAATATGCCGAGCTGAAGGCTCTGCTAGAGGATACCCCCTCCGTCGATATCGCGGAGATGTTCTCCGAGGTGGAGTCCAGGTATCACGCGATAATCCTGAGGCTTCTCTCGAAGGAGACTGCCGCGGACGTATTCGTCGAGCTCGACACGGATACGCAGATGACGCTTATAGAGAGCTTCACCGACCGTGAGCTCGGAGCCATCCTTGAGGAGATGTATCTTGACGATACGGTCGATATCATAGAGGAAATGCCCGCCGCGGTGGTAAAGAGGATCATCAAGTTCTCAAGCCCCGAGGAAAGAGAGATGATAAATCGTCTTTTGCTCTTTGATAAGGACACCGCCGGCGCGATAATGACGACAGAGTATGTGCGTCTTATACCCGAGATGACGGTCAGAGAGGCGCTCCATCATATCAAAAAGGTCGCTATCGACAAGGAGACCATATACACCTGCTACATCACCGATAAGAAAAGACACCTTCTGGGCATAGTGACCGCTAAGGATCTGCTTCTTAACGACCGTGACGTAACGCTTGAGAGCATTATGGAGGAGAACGTGGTCTTCGCCCGCACCTCTGACGACAAGGAGGAGGTTGCGCTCCTGTTTGACAGATACGGCTTCCTCGCCATTCCCGTCGTGGACAGCGAGTGCAGACTCGTCGGTATCGTAACCGTAGACGACGCTATGGACGTCATCAGAGAGGAGACCGAGGAGGACTTCGCTAAGATGGCAGGTATGGCTCCCACGGAGACCACCTACCTGAAGACGTCTCCACTTGATTTCCTGAAGGCTAGACTTCCGTGGCTGCTTCTGCTCATGTTCTCGGCTACCATATCGAGCGCTATACTCACTATCTTCGAGGATTCGCTCTCTGCGGCTCTCGTATTGTTCGTGCCCATGATAATGGGTACCGGCGGTAACTCCGGAGGACAGTCCTCCGTAACCGTCATCCGCAGCCTCTCGCTCGGCGAGATTGAGTTCAAGGATCTTTTCAGAGTCATGTGGAAGGAGCTTTGCGTAGGCGTCCTCGCAGGTATCTGCGTCGGCGCGGCAACCTTCTTAAAGGTCGTATTTATCGACAGACTCCTTCTCGGCAACTCCGACGTATCCATGCTCGTCGCGCTTGCCGTCGCGGTATCGCTTGCGCTCACGATAGTCTTTGCCAAGCTTATAGGCGCGGCGCTCCCGATACTTGCGAAGAAGCTGGGCTTTGACCCCGCGGTTATGGCATCCCCCTTTATCACCACTATCGTTGACGCGGCGTCGCTGCTTATCTACTTCTTTATAGCTGCGGATGTCTTTGCGCTCAGAGTGTGACGATAACCCTATATTTGTAAACTAAAGTTATTAAAACGCGGATATAACAAACGTTCATTATGAAAGAAGGCTAATTATTTTGACTACGCATGTGCTTTTGACACTTTCGATCGCGTTGCTTGCGGGGCTTTTACTTTCCCGTTTGGCAAAGCTTGTGGGGCTTCCCGCAGTTACCGCGTATCTTATCGCGGGCGTGCTTATCGGTCCTTTTCTGCTTGGCAGGATAGGCGTCGGATTTAACTCAACGGACAATTCTCCCGAGAATTACAAAATACTCTGTGACCTCGCGCTCGGCTTTATAGCCTTTGCTATCGGAAACGAGTTCAGGCTTACTCAGCTTAAGAGGATCGGACGCCAGGCTACCGTCATAGGTATCTTCCAGGCGCTCTTTACCTGCATCGTAGTAGACGTCGTGCTCATCTCATTCTCGCTTATCGTAGGCGAGGACGTGTTCCCGATGTCAGCGGCGATCATTCTCGGCGCCGTAGCTACCGCGACCGCTCCCGCGGCAACGCTTATGGTAGTCAGACAGTATAAGGCGAAGGGTCCGCTCACCGATCTTCTGCTCCCCATCGTAGCGCTTGACGACGCGGTCGGACTCGTGATCTTCGCCATCTCCTTCGGCGTCGCAAAGTCGATCGACACCGGCGTCGTGGATGTAGTGTCCATGGTGGTGAATCCTCTGCTTGAGGTGGTCCTATCCATACTTCTCGGCGCGGCTATGGGCGTGCTCTTTACCGTGTGCGAAAAGTATTTCCACTCCAACTCCAAGAGAATGGCGGTTTCCGTAGCCTTCGTTATGGCAACGGTAGCTATCTCCGGCATCAAGCTTACGCTCGGACCGGTACATATCGCCTTTTCCTCGCTCCTCTCCTGCATGATGCTCGGTACGGTGTTCTGCAACATCTGTGACTTCTCCGAGGACCTTATGAACAGGGCGGATAAGTGGACGGCGCCTTTGCTCGTATTGTTCTTCGTTATCAGCGGCGCGGAGCTCGACCTGTCCGTCTTTGCTAACGGAATGTTCGTGCTCGTAGGTGTCGTGTATATTATCGCGCGCTCGGTGGGTAAGTACTTCGGCGCGGGGATCAGCGCGCGCCTTACGGACTGCGACGAGAATACCTCGAAATATCTTGGTATAACCCTTCTTCCGCAGGCAGGCGTTGCTCTCGGTATGGCGAGCCAGGCGCTCACCTTTGGCTCTGATACGGGCAGATTCGTGCAGACCATAACGCTTTTCGCGGTGCTCATTTACGAGATCGTAGGTCCCTTCCTTACCAAGATGGCTCTCACAATGGCGGGAGATATCAAGCCCGAGGGCAGAGTCAGCAGAAGAACGCACCACGTAAAGAACAAAAAGCACGACGAGACTCCTGCGGAGTCGCAGTGATATCTGTCTTGCATAAATCAAAAATAATATGAAAAATGCGAAATGCAGAGCGCGAAATGCAAAGGTAGGGGAGGGGCTTGCTCCTCCCGCAAAAAATGTAAAATGCGGAATTATGGAATGAAGAACGCACAAACGGTAGGGGAGG
>CAYWPS010000075.1:0-8759 GCA_964460165.1 uncultured Ruminococcus sp.
ACGTTACGAATACTTTTCGTATAAACCTTTTCCATTTTTAGAATTCTCCTTTAGCTTTTGCTATGAATGTATGTATGTGCGTAAGGTTTCCGCAAAAACATCTGTAATAATTTTAACACATATCAAATATATTTTCAAGTTTTTTATATAAACTATTTTACCATCGGGCGTAGAAAAACGCGACCTGCTTTTGTTGAAAAATAACAAAAACAAGCCGCGAAATATGGGATTGAAATATTCTAAGCTTTCGAAAGCATATGAGCGAGAACCTCGTAGATATTCTCCACCCCGCAAAGCTTTACGCCGTCCGGAACTTTAACCTTTGTTGAAAGATTCTTTTTTGGGAGAATTATCTTGGTAAATCCGAGGCGTATTGCCTCCTTCACTCTGTAATCGATGTGCGAAACCGCTCTTACCTCTCCAAGCAATCCTATCTCTCCAAAGGCGATAAGGTGCTCCGGTATAACTCTGTCGGTGATGCCGCTGATGAGCGCCATGGCTATTGAAAGGTCTGCGCTGGGCTCGTCAAGGCGGATGCCGCCCGCAACGTTAACGTAAACGTCGTTTTCATAGAACTTGAGCCCCATTCGTTTTTCAAGGACCGCGATAAGCAGACTCATTCTGTTATGATCGAATCCGTCGCAGGTGCGCTTGCCTGCCGGATAAACGGTACGTGTGACCAGCGCCTGGATCTCGCTGATGATCGGCCGTGTCCCCTGCATTACGCAGCCTGCACAGGAGCCGCTCATATTTTTCGGAGAATCAGCCATTACCATTTCGCTTGGATTTGGAATCTCAACCAGCCCTTCATCGCCCATCTCAAATACGCCGATCTCATTTGTTGATCCAAAGCGGTTCTTGATCGCTCTGATTATACGGTATGAGTTTGTTCTTTCGCCCTCGAAATAAAGGACGGCGTCAACCATGTGCTCGAGTATTTTGGGGCCGGAGATCCCACCTTCCTTATTGACGTGACCGACAAGAAATATTGCTGCGCCTGAGTTTTTTGCATAGGCGATCAGCGACATAGTGCTTTCACGAACCTGTGTAATACTGCCCGGTGCGGAAGTAAACCTTTCTGAGGATAGCGTCTGAACAGAGTCAATTATTACTACGTCCGGCTTTATCCTTTCGCATTCGGCAAGGACGCCTTCAGTTGCCGTTTCGGTAAGCAGATACAGAGAGTCACTATGTATGCGCAAGCGTTCTGCCCTTAATTTAAGCTGCCCTTTTGATTCCTCACCCGAAACATAGAGAACCTTTCTCGTTTTACCAAGCTCGGATGAAATTTGTAAAAGCAAAGTTGATTTACCTATGCCGGGCTCTCCCGAAAGCAATACGACTGATCCGTCAACAAGCCCGCCGCCGAGAACTCTGTCCAACTCACCCATTCCCGTATTGGTTCGTAAATAGGTTGGCGGATCCAGCTCGGATAGCTTTTCAGCGCGATTGTTGTACACGGTGGTGGATTTTTGCTTTTTTTCTTCTTCAAGCAGCTCCTCGTCAAAAGAGTTCCATGCGCCGCAGTCAGGACATTTACCGAGCCATTTGAAGTTGGTGCAGCCGCATTCGCGGCAGACGTAAACAGTTTTTGGACCTTTCATTTTTATTCTCCGGATTTTCGGCGCAGATTACGTTGCGCCGTCTTTTTCGTTTATATATTCTATAATACCACAGATTATAGAAAAACTCAATTCCTTTTGGTATTCTTTTTGAGAAAGTTTTTCGCATTCGGCTTCGTTTGAAAGAAAACCGCACTCGATGAGAACCGCCGTACCGCTTGCATTTTCCAGTAGATACAGCGAACTGCCGTTTTTTATCTGACGTTTATTATCCGGCTGCAATTCCTTTTTTACCGCACTTTGTATTTTGCTTGCCAAGGCTCTGCTTTCGTCATTGCCGTCGGTATAATAGACTTGCAGTCCCGAATATTTTGAAGCGCCATAAGTATTCATATGTATGCTTACAAGAATACAGTCATCATATTGTTCCGTTAGCTTACATCTGTTTTTCAGATCAGATATCTTTCTCATGCCCTTTATATTTTCTTCAGGAAGATACAGCATCTTATCCTCGGTGCGTGTATATACGACCGTATATCCTTTGTTTTTGAGTTCTTCGCCCAAGGTAATAGCAATCGCAAGATTAAGATCCTTTTCGTATGATCCGTTTACACCGACGGCGCCCGGATCTTCACCTCCGTGACCTGCATCTATGATTATCACTTTCCCCGTTTCTGCCGAAGCTGCAGAATCCATAGCGTATCTATCAAATATATTGACGGAAACGGCGATAACCGTGGCGATTATCAGGAGTATAGCTATTATTTTCAGTCGCTTTAAGGACTTGCGCGCGTTGATAACGTATATAAACATAAAAAACCTCCATACAGCTTTATTAACTATATGGAGGAATGTTTGCTTAAATTACTTTTTAGTGAAAAGTGAAAGTATTTTTTTCTCTTTTGATCCGAGATAATACGCAAGGTGCGTAATTGCAACTGAAATAATAGGTAGCACTGTGAATAGGATGGCTTCTATCAAAAATTCAGCGTAGTCAACGAGTCCCTCTGAAAGTCCCGAGGGTACGATCTCCGTGATAATGCCCATATACATGGAAGCATGAAGTCTCATAATTAAATTGAAGATAGCGACAAAAGTACCGTAAATTCCGTCATTGCCGGTAATAAGGACTAATGAAGTAAATATGACTGTAAGTAATCCAAGCACGAAGTTGGGTACGTTTGCAAAAAGTCCCATCATCAAGCCCTTTTGTTTACAAGGCTCCATACGTCCTCCGTCTATTCTTATCTTGTCCTTGGCGCCGATCTCCCACATGGAGTAGTATATAAGAGCAAGGTAGAAGCAGATCGAGAATGCCGACACAAAAATACTTAATGTCGATGATAGCTTTTCATTTTCAAACGAGCCGACCGCAGTATAAAGCAACAGAGAGAATATCATTATACCAAGCTGATTTACGTAAAGCTTTACTATGTCATATGAGTTCTCTTTAAAAATCTTCATATAAACCTCGATTTTCTTTTTTACCCTTCTATTCTAACATATTTATTCCAAAAAACAATACAAAATCAAAAATGTTTACACTTTATCCACTAAAATGCTGAAAAATTTTGTATAATAGAAGTATAAAGTCTTCAAGGAGCTTGTAAATGTCTGTATTAACTATGAAAAGCGAGGAATATAAAACCTTCCCCGCCGTACTTCGTGAGTATGCTGAATATACCGTAGTTATAAAAGGAAACAGCGAAAAGACGGTATGCGAATATTTGCTTGACTTAAGGACCTTTTTCAGATTTATGATCACAAAATGGGATGATCTCGATCTACCTATGGATGAATTTGAAAAGCTGAGCATCAATCGCATAAACGAAAATGATATTAAGCGGATAACGCAAAAAAATATAATTGAGTATCTGATGTTTGCGGGAAGAGATCGTGAAAATTCGCCGACGACCCGCATGAGAAAGCTTAGTGCACTGCGTTCATTCTTTAAGTATGCGCACGTGAAGGAGCACATTATAGACGTTAATCCGACAGCGGATGTTGATGCGCCTAAAAAATCTGCAACTCTTCCTAAATATCTGACGGTTGAGGAGGCGGTTCGCTTAATTGAGACGGTCAGAAATGATAAGGACTCAAAGACACGTGTCCGTGATTATGCGATCATAGTTCTTTTTCTTAATACCGGTATGCGACTTTCTGAGCTTGTCGGTCTGAATCTCGAGAGCTTTGATCCGGAATTGACGATGGTAAAAGTACTTGGTAAGGGTTCGAAAGAGCGTATTATCTATTTGAACAAAGCCGCGCGTGCCGCGATGATCGAATATTTGCGACAAAGACTTGATCCAAAGCATGTCAGAACCTCCTCCAACGCAGTATTCTTGAGTGGCAGAGAGAACAGAATATCAAACAAGACGGTGCAGTGGTTAGTACAGAAATATCTAAAAATGGCAGGTCTTGGTGCTAAAGGTCTGTCGGTGCATAAGTTGAGACACACAGCCGCGACTCTTATGTATCAGTCCGGTAAGGTTGATATAAGAGTGCTCAAGGATATACTTGGACACGAACAGTTGAATACAACTCAAATATACACGCATGTAGTTGACAGAAATCTTGAAGAGGCAGTCGAAAACAACCCTCTATCCGATGTGATTCTCAAGAACAGATAAGTTCTGCTCTGTTTTTAATATCTTATTTTGAAATATTGGAGGAATAATGACAATAGGAGAAAAAATACGTCAAGCCCGAATCGATAAAGATATGACTCAATCCGAGGTTGCGTGCGGCAAGATCACAAGAAATATGCTAAGCGCCATTGAAGGTAACAAAGCGCTTCCCTCCCTTGATACGCTATTGCATATTTCAAAAGTGCTTGATCTGCCGATCGCTTACCTGCTTTCTGAGGAAATTGACATATCCACCTATAAGAAAAATAAGATAATATCGGATATCAGAGCCGCGTTCGTAAACAAGAGATATAATGAATGCATTGAAGCTGTCAAAAGTATTGGACAAATCGATGATGAGCTAGCCTTTATTCTTGCTTGGTCTTATTTCGAGCTTGGGGTATCGTCCGCGAAAATAGGCGCTTTTGTAACGGCTCGCGAGTATCTTTCACTTGCGGAAGAATACTCCGAAAAAACTATATACGACACAAAAAGCATCCGGTGCAGAATCCCTATTTATGCTTCGTTTGTGAAAAACGTTAATTCGCCTTTGCTTGATTTTGATATGGACGCGGTATATTCCATGCTTAAGAGCACCGTCGATCTTGAATTCTTTAAGTATTTGTGTAATGATCTTGAATATCCGTACACGAATCTTCTTTATAAAAAGCACGCCGAGGCGAAACTTAAGATTAAAGAACGAAAATATTACGACGCAATAGAGATTTTGCTTGAAATCACGGAATCAAAATCTGCATTTGAATACAACGCGTATTTGATGTATAACGTATACTGCGATCTCGATAACTGCTACAAGCAGATACTCGATTTTGAAAATGCTTACAAATATTCCGTAAAGCGACTTTCGATGCTTGAAGGATTTAATTCTTGATAAGAAGCGATGTCCGGAATAGCGTCCTATTCTTAACGCAGGATTTACCGAGACTAAAATTTACCGCGAGCAACACAGCTGCACAACACATCTCTAACAAAAAGAAGAGCGGGCATACGAGATTTTAAATCTTGCGAGCCGGCTCTTTTTAGCACCTATACTATTGTTTTGTATTAATATTAAAAAAACACTTGACTTAAGTCGAATTTGGTGGTATATTATATTTGGTGAATTTTGGGTAAAATTTTACCTCTAAATATCAACTAGTAAATTTTCGGAAGGAGAACAGACTTGAATAAGTACATCAACTCCAAGATCTGCAGCTTACCTAACGCTGCCGATTTGCGCGCGGCTCTAATCGCCGGAGAAAATGCTGACGTAAGAAATCAGCTCGATCTTCTCTTCGACTACAACACCTTTGTTGAGACGAGCGCCTACACACAGCGCGGTTTTTCCGACTTTATTGCTACGGAAAAATCCAATGAATTTGAAGGTGTTATCACCGGATACGGTGCAATTGACGGAAAACTTGTATTTGCTTTTGCAGAAGACGTAACCAGAATGGGCGGCGTTATCGACGAGCGTCACGCAAAGAAGATAACCGACCTTTACAAGCTCGCAATAAGCAACGGCGCCCCTGTTATCGGTATATTCAATTCTACCGGCACAGATGTTTTTGAGGGTACCGCCGGACTTGCGGCGTACGGTAGAATACTCAAGGTTGTAAATAAGGCATCGGGCGTTATTCCTCAGATCGCTTTTGTTACCGGTAAATGCATCGGAACAGCCGCAACGATAGCCGCTACGTTCGATTTTATCGTAAAGTGCGACAGCGCTGAGCTCTACGTATCATCCCCTGCTCTTACCGGTGTTAAGAACGCGCAGGATTCTATACTTGCGTATTCTGGCGATGAGGCGTCCTGCGCAGGCTACATAAAGAGCCTCATTTCCTTCCTTCCCGATAATGCTGATACCGGTGTTCAGCTTTCGGATTCCTCCGATAACCTCAACAGAATGCTCGGAGATATCGATTTCTGTGACTCTGCCCTCACCGCTATATCTGTAATTGCCGATAACGGTGTATTTATTAATCTCGGCGCGGAATACGCAAAGGGCGTATCCACTGCTTTTGCTGCGATTGGCGGGGTAAAGTGCGGTATAGTTGCTAACTCTTTCCTCGAGAACTCCGGAAAGATTGATGCAAGCGTCGCAAAAAAGGTTGCGAGATTTGTTAATTTCTGTGATAGCTTCTCTATTCCCGTCGTAACCTTAGTTGATTCGCTTGGTATTGCGATTGATAAGGATAACGAGGATACATTTGCTCCTGAGCTTGCAAGACTTGCATCAGCTTATGCAACCAGCGATATTCCTAAAGTTACCGTAATTCTCGGTCATGCAATCGGTGCTTCATTTGTTCTTCTTGGCTCTAAGGCTCTCGGCGCGGATCTCGTATATGCTCTTGATATTGCAGAGATCGGTGCTTTGTCTGCTGAAAGCGGTGTTGCTTTCGCTTGGGATAAGTACATTTCCGAGGAAAAAACCAGAGCGGAGCTCATTTCTGAATGGAAGATGACCGTTTCCTCTCCCGCTAAGGCTGCGGCGAGCGGTGAGATCGACGATATCATTGGCACCAATGAGCTCAGAGCGAGAATATGCTCCGCGCTTTTGATGCTTTCGGCAAAGGGTAAGTATTTACAGAACGGCCGCAAGGTTCTTCCTCTTTAATCAAGGAGGTGCATTATGAATTTTTTGCTTGACATAAATAGCATCGACGTTACCCAGAATATTGATAATTTTGGTGACAAGCTTCTTTACGGTGGTCAGATGCTTCTTATCGGCATGCTTACGGTATTCGCAGTACTTATCTTGCTTTGGATTACGCTTATCGCGTTTAAATTCTTCTTTCACGATCTATCCTTCGGAAAGAAGACTAAAGAGATCAAGACCGAGTCCGCCCCCGCACATGAGGCTCCCGCGGCTTCTGATGATAAAGAAATAATTGCTGTAATCGCTGCGGCTATTGCGATGGCTGAGAGCGAATGTGGCGGAAACAAGCAGTTCCGCGTCGTATCATTTAAAAGAAAGTAAAACGAGAGGTTAATGAAATGAAAAAGTATAATATCACTGTTAACGGCACTACCTATGAGGTTCTTGTTGAAGAGACAGACGCTACCTTCGCTCCCGCATCCGTTGCTTATTCCGCACCGGTAGCGGCACCCGTAGCAGCTCCCGCAGCACCTAAGGCTGCTCCCGCTCCCAAGGCTGCTCCCGCAGCGACCGGCGCAGCTAAGGTTACTTCTCCTATGCCCGGTACCATTCTCGAGATAAAGGTTTCTGCCGGACAGCAGGTTAAAAAAGGCGATGTAATTTGTGTTCTTGAGGCAATGAAGATGGAAAATGATATTCCCGCTCCTCAGGATGGCGTTGTTGCATCTATCAACATCCAGAAGGGCGCGACCGTTAACGCAGGCGACATACTCGCAACCCTCAATTAATTACAAAGGTTAAGGTGTTTAAAAATGTCAGAATTCATTAAGACATTTCTCGGAACTACCGGCGTTGCCAAAATGTTAGAGCAATCTAATTGGTGGCAGTACCTTGTAATGTATGCAATAGTGGGCGTTCTCTTCTATTTGGCTATTGTCAAAAAGTTTGAGCCCCTCCTTTTGATGCCCATTGCTTTCGGTATGCTCCTTGCCAATCTTCCGGGAGCTAATTTGATCCATCTCGAGTATTTCTTCGATGATTATTATGTTACTGCCGGACTTATAAACGAAGGCGAACATGCATCGATGGTTATGATGATCCAAGAGGTTATCAATAACGGCGGTTTGCTTGATATCCTTTACCTTGGTGTTAAGCTTGGAATTTATCCGTCACTCATTTTTATGGGCGTTGGCGCTATGACTGACTTTACTCCTTTGATCGCTAATCCCAAGTCACTTCTTATGGGCGCGGGAGCACAGCTCGGTGTCTTCGCGGCTTTCTTCTGTGCTTTGTTCCTTGGCTTCTCGCCTATGGAAGCGGGCGCAATCGGTATAATCGGTGGCGCGGACGGTCCTACGGCTATCCTTGTTACTAAGACGTTGGCACCGCATCTTCTTGGTGCTATTGCAATTGCGGCGTATTCGTATATGGCTTTGATCCCTATCATTCAGCCTCCGTTTATGAAGCTTCTTACAACCAAGAAGGAGCGACAGATCAAGATGACCAATCTTCGTACGGTATCCAAGGTTGAGAAGGTGGTCTTCCCTATTCTCGTAACACTTATCGTATGTCTTATTGTTCCTGATGCGGCTCCTTTGGTCGGATTCCTTATGCTGGGTAACTTATTTAATGTTTCCGGTGTTACCGAAAGACTTTCTAAGACCTCTCAGAACGAGCTTTGCAATATAATTACCATTTGTCTTGGAGTATCGGTTGGCGCTACGGCGAATGCCGAGAACTTCCTTAAGCCTCAAACGCTTTACATTATCGGTCTTGGACTTTGCGCATTCGTGCTTTCCACATGCGGCGGTCTTATTACCGGCAAGATAATGTGTAAGGTTACCGGAGGTAAAATTAACCCACTTATCGGCGCGGCAGGTGTTTCCGCTGTTCCTATGGCGGCTAGAGTTGCGCAGGACGTTGGAAGAAAAGAAGATCCCTCAAACTTCCTTCTGATGCACGCAATGGGCC
>CAYWPS010000076.1:0-8545 GCA_964460165.1 uncultured Ruminococcus sp.
TCGTTCCGGAAGAACCTAAGAAAGAAGAACCGGAAGAAAAAGAAAATACCGACGTTGAAACGTCGGTGGAAGAAGGTGAAGAAAATGGCATATAAAAAATATAAATCTTCTTATAAAAGCAAAGGTTTTAAAAAGCAAAAATATCCTCATTTTCGGCATTATAAAAAGTCTGGTCATCCTGCATTGATATTATCTGAAGATGGTTCTGATAAGTATAAATTCCGTAGAGTTACTTCTTCAGAATTTAGTGGTCACCATCGCAATCAGTGCATATCTCCTAACCCGGATAAACGTCGTAGTACACCCATGTACATAGTCAAGCAAAAACAGTCTGATTATAAGAAGCATTTTAGTTCTTGGAAATATCCATGGAAGATGCCTAAGATATAAAAAATAAGCAACGCCCTTCAAGAATACTCACGAGTGAGCCCTCAAAATACTTTGCGTTGCTTACGTTACATATTATACCAAAACCTTTTCCAAAAGTCAATACCCTACGGAAAACTCGCAGAAAAAATCTGCGAGTTTTCTTATTTATTCTTCGTAAATCTACAATGAGGATATCCAGAGCATCCCATTCATTTAAGATAACGCTATCACCTGTTTGAAAATTACGGTCATTGTTTCTTATCTCAAAAGGCTTTCTTTTTTCAATAATTGGTTGGTAGTACTGAGTTAATGTTTTAAGTCTATGAATCATAATAAAATCCTTTCGTTATTTAGGTGTGGGGAGGACTGAGGTGTCCTCGGCTATTCGGTAGAATAGGGGTAATAAAATTAAAACTTAGCTCCGGAGGCGGTAACCGCCCCCGGCTCTGATGCAGCGCTTCAATCATTCCACGAACTCAAATCAAGTCCTGCATCAAAACGCTTTTCTAAGTAATTCATATATTCATCTTCTTCGGCTTGTTCAAGTTGTTCTTTTACTCTCCGTATATTCTTCTTCAGAATGTTTACATCTGCTTCGGTTTTCTTAAATTCTTCCGTGTGTGTCCTTCCGAGTTGTTCAAGCTCGGCAAGTACACCGATATTATACTTCAAGATGAAGTGTAGGTTATCAAGGTCGTTTCTTAAGTCTTCTGCTCTGGTGAATGTGGTTGTCATTTTTTCACTCTCCTTCCTTAAATGCTTTGTAAGAGGTCAACTGCTTCAGATATTGCTCCGTGGGCTTCTTCAAGATTGTCAAAGGCTTCTTGCATAGCTTCGCCACGTTCTGAATACCTTAAATTCTCGGGGTAATTTTCGAGTGCTTCTTCTTCCTCGTCCTTAACTGCTTCGAGATTATCGCAAATCTCAATCAACTGCTCAAGCAGTTCGGCAATAGCCATTCTTCTGTACTTGTTCATTTTGTTCTCCTTTTTTATTCAAAGTGTCCGTTTGTCGAATAATCCCATTCAATAGAGCCGTTGGGGTACATTGTGATGTTGTGAGCATAGAACGTCCACCCCGAAAGAACGTTTCTTATAATATAAATGTTGCCGTAGCAATAACTTACACATCTGAAGGTTCCGCCACCTTTATTTCTGTATTCCTTGCCGACTTCTAAATCTGCATATCGTATCATTTTTAACCTCTTTCCGCCCCTTAAAAGTAGGGGACTTGACAAATTTATTTTAGTGTGCTATAATAACAGTACAATTTAGATTGAGTCGGGTGGGTAGGTTCACCCTTGTCAATCCGTATATGCTCACAGATAGGCGGTCAACCTTTCATCTGTGGGCATTTTTATTTGGTTATGTAGTCGATTAAATCAAGAATTTGCTTTTCCGTCCAACCAATAGACAGAAGAAAATCCTTAAGCCTTTGAATGTGTTTATCACTCAAACTTGGCACCTCAAAATCCATTCCTTTCTACCTACCTTATTTTCCTATTCGGCTTTTCAACCCCGAGAATATTTAGCCGTTCTCGGTCACTGTTGGGGAACTTACGCGCCCATCAACCACGCTAAGCGTAACCTCACTCCCACGATTAAAAAATTTGTTTCGTGAGAAGCGAAGCCTCGCCTTTGCTTCCTTGTTTACACTTCTTTATATCAATAACACGGAGTCATTGAGAGAGGAAAAGTTTTTAGAAAAGTTTTTCCCCGTGTGTAAGAAAAAAGTTTTATAAAAAGTTTTTTGAACGATATTGACTCAATCAAGTGTTAGGGATATGAAACAAAAACCTATGCACACTAATCTTGACAAAGTAATATTATTGTGCTAATATTATTATTGGAAAATTATGTAGCGAGGTTAATATGGCAACAAAAACAGTGAAAAAAACTGCATACGACGATCAAAGTATTAAATCGCTCAAGGGCGCGGAGAGAGTCAGAAAAAGACCCGCGGTCATCTTTGGATCGGACGACCTTATCGGCTGTCAGCACTCCTTCATTGAGATACTTGCAAACTCGGTTGACGAGGCTCGCGAGGGCTACGGATCGAAGATTATAGTCAAGAAATTCCGTGATCTATCCATTGAGGTCGAGGACTTCGGACGAGGCGTTCCTCTCGGATATAACGAGAAGGAAAAGCGTTGGAACTGGGAGCTCGTGTTCTGCGAGCTTTACGCAGGCGGTAAGTATGATAACAACGGTGACAACTCCGCATACGAGTTTTCTCTCGGTCTTAACGGACTTGGCGCGACAGCGACTCAGTATTCGAGTGAGTATATGACGGTAAAGTCCTACAATGGCAAGGCTCTTTCTGAGATGAGCTTCAAGCGCGGAGAGCCCATAGGCAAGCTTAAGGTCAGCGAGCTTGGCACCGGCGGAAAAAAGCAGGGTACCATAATCAGATGGCGTCCCGACCTTGACGTATTCAAGGAGATCGACATTCCCGTGGAGTTTCTTGAGAACACGCTTCGACGTCAGGCATTCGTTAACGCCGGTCTTAAGTTCATTCTTGAGATCGAAAAAGAGAACGGAAAGTTCCACACGAGCGAGTTCTATTACGAGAAGGGTATCTCGGATTACATACTTGAGATCACCGACGGAATAGCTCTTACACATCCCGTGACGTGGAACCTTGAGACGATGGGGCGCGACAGAGAGGATATGCCTGATTATAAGGTCAAGGCGGATATCACCTTCTGCTTTACACAGTCGGGTACCGCGGAGTATTATCACAACTCATCCTTTCTTGAGCATGGCGGTGCTCCCGATAAGGCTGTGAGGACTGCTTTCGTTTATGCGATAGATAAATACATCAAGTCACAGAATAAATATCAGAAAAACGAGTCCAAAATATCCTTTGCCGATATTCAGGACAACCTTACGATAATCATCAACTCCGCTTCAACGCAGACCTCTTATGAGAACCAGACGAAGAAGGCTATCACAAACGCCTTTATCTGCAAGGCTCTCACGGAATGTATGAAGCAGAAGCTTGAGATATATCTGACGGAGAATCAGTCCCAGGCGATAACGATAGTAAATACAGTGCTTGCGAATAAGCGCTCAAAGGAAGAATTCGATAAGCATCGCGTGGATATCAAAAAGAAGCTTACCGGATCGATGGACGTCTCCAACAGAGTGGAGAAGTTCATCCCCTGTAACTCTAAAGACCCCGATATCCGCGAGGTCTACATAGTAGAGGGAGATTCGGCGGCTACGAGCTGTAAGCTTGGCAGAAACGCGGATTTCCAGGCGATAATGCCCGTGCGCGGTAAGACGCTCAACTGTATGAAGTCTAGCTACGACAAGATATTTGCGAGTGATATTATCGTGGATCTTCTGAAGGTCATCGGCTGCGGAGTGGAGGTTAAGGGAGGTAAGAAGTCCGGCGGACTTGCCACCTTCGACTATAATCTGCTTAAGTGGAGCAAGATAATCATCTGTACGGATGCGGATGAGGATGGCTTCCAGATAAGAACGCTGCTTCTTACGCTCTTTTACAGACTTCTTCCCACTCTTATAGAGAAGGGTAAGATATATATTGCCGAGTCGCCGCTGTTTGAAATAACCGCAGGCTCGGATACTTATTTTGCATATAATGAGCAAGAGAAGGTTGATATTCTTTCTAAGCTTGGTAATAAGAAGTATACGATCCAACGCTCCAAGGGCCTTGGCGAGAACACTCCGAGTATGATGTGGCAGACCACAATGTGCCCGCAGACACGCCGACTTATCGCCGTGTCTCCCACTGATGCCGCGGAGACTGCGCGTATGTTCGACGTATTGCTTGGCGATGCGCTTCAGGAAAGAAAGCGTTACATCACCGAGAACGGACATCTGTATATAGCAGATGCTGACATCTGATTCAAATTTATTCAATATATGAAAGGCAAAGATATGGCACATCTTGAAAAATCAAAGAAGTTTAACGGTGTAGAAGGCCCCCTTCTCACAATAGTTATGGACGGTGTAGGTCTCGCTCCCGATAACGGAGCTAACGCCGTTGCATCGGCACACACACCCACTCTTGACTACCTTATGGCAAACTATCCCATGGTTGCTATCCGCGCGCACGGTACGGCTGTAGGTCTTCCCAGCGACGATGATATGGGCAACTCCGAGGTCGGACACAACGCTCTCGGCTCCGGTCAGGTATTTGCTCAGGGCGCAAAGCTCGTTTCTCAGTCCATCGAGACGGGCAAGCTCTTTGCATCGGGTACGTGGCTCGAGCTTGTTAACGGCGTTAAGACCAATAACTCAACCCTTCATTTTATGGGTCTTTTCTCTGACGGTAACGTTCATTCTCATATCGATCACCTCAAGGCTCTTATAGAGAACGCTAAAGCCGCGGGAGTCAACAAGGTAAGAATACACATCCTTCTTGACGGCCGTGACGTTGGTGAGACCAGCGCGCTTGATTACGTTTGTCCCTTCGAGGGATATCTCGCGTCTCTTCGCTCCGAGGATTTTGATATAGCTATCGCTTCGGGCGGCGGACGTATGCAGGTTACTATGGACAGATATGAGGCTAACTGGTCTATGGTCGAGACCGGTTGGAAGACTCACGTTCTTGGAGAAGGAAGACAGTTTGCATCCGCTGAGGAGGCGATCGTTTCTTACAGAAACGAGCTTAAGGTCATCGACCAGGATCTTCCTCCCTTTGTTATAGCAAAGAACGGCGAGCCCGTAGGCACGATAAACGACGGCGACAGCGTTGTTTTCTTCAACTTCCGCGGCGACCGCTCTATTGAAATATCCAAGGCGTTTGAATCCGGAGCAGAGTTCGATAAGTTTGACAGAAAGAGAGTTCCCGCAGTTCTTTACGCGGGTATGCTTGAGTACGATGGAGATCTCCATATCCCTTCACGATTCCTTGTTAATCCCCCTGAAATCACCAACACTATGACGGAGTATCTTTGCTCTGCAGGCGTTCGTGAGCTCGCTATCTCCGAGACACAGAAGTACGGTCACGTCACTTACTTCTGGAACGGTAATAAATCCGGTAAATTCTCCGAGGAGCTTGAGACCTACATTGAGATCCCCTCTGACGTAGTTCCCTTTGAGCAGAGACCCTGGATGAAGTGCGCGGAGATCACCGACAAGCTTATTGAGTGCTTGAGATCCGGTGAATATAAGTATCTTCGCGTTAATTTCCCTAACGGCGATATGGTTGGTCACACCGGTTCCTTCCTCGCTACCGAGTGCTCTATGGAAGCGCTTGATCTTCAGCTTGCGAGAATTCTCAAGGTGGTTGACGAGCTTCACGGCGCGGCTATAATAACCGCAGACCATGGAAACGCGGATGAGATGTATGAGATAGATAAGAAGACGAAGGCTCCCAAAGCGGGCAAGGATGGCTCCTTCAAGGCAAAGACCAGCCACACCCTTAATCCCGTACCTTGCATCATCTACGATAATTTCACGGCTGATAAGTATTCCGTAAAGAAGGAGAGATCCGATTTCGGACTTTCTTCCGTTGCTGCTACTACGGTAAATCTTCTCGGATACGAGGCGCCTGAAATCTGGGATGAGTCTCTCGTTGAGCTCGGTTGATCTGGCAAGAAAGTCTATAATAGTGGAAAATGCGTCCTGCGGGGCGCGTTTTCTGCCTTTCGGCTCTTTTTTTAAAGCGTTTATGCACAAAAAAATAATATAATATCATGCAAAGTACACAAACTTTATTCAGCAGTAAAAAAAGTTGCGTTTGTTAATAATTTCGACACATTTTTCTGTTATAATTACCGCGCTTTATGTATAGAGTTTTATACGATCGGCATATATTGGAAAGGCGGAGGCTAATATGGTTTTTGAAAATCTTCAGGTCAGACATAAGACTTTTGGTTTGGGTACCATCGTTGCAAAGGATGGCAAATATATAAAGGTAAAGTTTGATAACGCGGAAAAGAATTTCGTTTATCCCGACTCTTTTGAGAAGTTTTTGACTCTCGCGGACGGTAGCGTAACCGATGAGATACTTGCGGATCTTGCTGCGACTAATGCTCATAAGGCGAAGATCCTTGCCGCAAAGCATGAGGAGAACGTTCGCTCTATGACTCATGGCATCGTTATCCCCGGCAAAGAGGGTGTTAGTGAGAGCGAGGAAGAGGATAGCTACAAGAATTCCGGCGATTCCGAGTAATATCGACAGCAAAGGGCGCAGCTTTTGGCAGTTGCGCCCTTTTCTTATATTGACATTTTGCTTTTCTTGCTGTAAAATGTAGTTAGAAATTTATAAGTGAGGTCAAATATGATTCTGCAAGGCTATATTTATGGTATAGGCTATGCGTTGATATGCCTTCTTGTATCCTTTGTCTTATATAAGCTTGGAATGCCTAAGAAGTATACGCGTAAGGTAGTGCACGTTCTCGTAGGCTTTGAGTGGGTCATTCTATACAACTATATGGGGGCGGGGGTTCACTTTTTGGCGGTGTGCGTATTGTTCCTGCTTCTTCTCGCTATTGCATATAAGGGAAGGCTTATGCCGATGATCTCCTCCGATGCGGACAATGCGCCCGGAACGGTTTATTACGCACTCGCTATGACCGGTGTAGCCGCCTTCGGATGCTTTGTTCCCGAGGTCATGCTTCCGTTTGGTATTGGAGTAATGTGCACGTCTGTAGGGGACGGGCTTGCCGGAGTTGTCGGACAGCTTGTGACTAAGCATAATCCCAAGATTTACGGTGACAAAACGCTTCTTGGCTCCATTGCCAATTTTACCTTCTCGGCGCTTTCGGCATCTATCATTTCCGAGCTGTTTTCAATGGAGCTTGGTGTTTGGGAGTGTATTTGCATCGGTCTTCTTTCCGCATCCCTTGAGCTTCTGACGCCCATTGGTCTGGATAATATTACTATCACTTGGGGAGCAACCGCGCTCGCGTATTCCTTTATGTATTTTTCGTTGATATGGGCGTACGTTGCGCCGATATTGGCAACCCCCTTGATCATACTGTTTGCTATAAAGAAAAAGGCGTTGACAACTGACGGTATAATTGCAGCTGTCGTACTTGATATTGCTGTTTCGCTTGCGTTTGGCAATCGAGGCTTTGCGGTATTGTGTGCGTTTTTTGTTGGTGCTATAATCGTTGATAAGATTAAAAACAAGAATAAAAAGCGGGGCAGAGAAGAAGAGTCTTTGAAAGGCGATTGCCGAGATCATATGCAGGTTTTAGCTAACGGCGCAGCCGCGCTCGTAGCATCCGTTGCGTTTTTGATTACAAAAAACAAAATATTCATCATTCCGTTCGTTGCGTCGTTGGCGGAGGCTTTTTCTGACACCGTCGCATCGGGTATCGGGTCATTTTCCCGGAAAACGTACGACCCATTCAGACGCTGTGCCTGCGAAAACGGTATTAGCGGAGGAATGTCGCTCGTGGGCACTTTGGCATCGTTGGTTGCCTCGGTTTTGATATCATATCTTGCGTACGCAATCGGTTTTGCCGGCTTCGGAATAAAGGAGTTCTTTATTGTATCGTTCTCAGCCTTCTGTGGCGCTGCTTTTGACAGCTTTCTCGGCTCTGTATTTCAGGTCAAGTATAAATGCTCATCATGCGGTGTCATAACCGAGAGAGCGGAGCACTGTGGTGCACCCACGGTTCAACATTCCGGATTGGCCTTTATCGACAATGACGTGGTGAATATGCTTTCTTGCGCGTTTTCTGCTATTCTTGCTACTACGCTCGTTATTTTCATCTGATTTCTTCCTATTATAATATTAAAGGGACTGCCACTCGCTGACAGTCCCGGTTCTGTTTTATTCGGAAACAGAATTAGCCGTTAGGGTTCATCGAGTTCTCATAGGACTCGATCATCTTCTTAACCATCTGACCGCCAACACTACCTGCCTGACGAGCGGTAATGTCACCGTTATAACCCTGCTTGAGAGTTACGCCGACTTCGTTAGCAGCTTCCATCTTGAACTTCTCGAGTGCAGCCTTATTCTTAGCCATTGTTTGAAATTCTCCTGTTTTTTTCTTATCTATATTATCGAGCCTTCAAGGTACGCTCCCGAAGGCTCGTTTCCTTTTGGACTCTGATATTATTTTGGCTTTGTCCGTATTTTTTATTTATGGAAATATAATGTAAAAGATTTTTCAAAAAAACTCAAAAAAGTTTAAAAAAAGGTATTGACAAGTTAAGGAAAGTGTAGTATAATAGACGAGCTACCCGCG
>CAYWPS010000077.1:0-8516 GCA_964460165.1 uncultured Ruminococcus sp.
CCATCTGCTTGCCGTAGAGGTCGGGGTTATTCTGGTCGCCGCAGGTAGCCTTCTTATCGCCGAACTGGAGCGCCTTCTGGAAGGAAGCGAGCGTATTGAGTCCTCCGTGTGATACGAGCGCGGGAGCGGTAACCTCGCCTGCCGCGATAACTCTGCCTTTAAACTGTTTCATCACTTTGCTCCTCCTTTGGTGATCTCTGCAAGGATCTCGTCATCGGTGTAGTAACGCGCGCTCGTGTAGGTACGGAGCTTGTTAGAGGACGTGATAACGGGCATGCTCTTGCAAAGAGGATTATTCATATACATAAGCGGGCAGATATAAGAAGTAATAACGCCCGTTGCCTTAAGTCTTTCCGCAAATTCGGTCTTGCCGAATGCCTCGAGAACCGCGGGAGACGCGGTAAATACGGTGGGGATAACGACCTTCTTGTTGCCCGACGCGCGAAGTCCATCCTCAACGCGAACAGTCCAGGTCTTGAGCTGCTCAAGCGACATATGAGGACAGCCCATGAAGCAGAGCTTGGGCTTAGCGTCCTTGTTCTTCCAGATAACGGGATAGGACGCCTTGACTCTCTCGAGCTCCGCGTCGTCTATAACGTACTCCTCAGCGCCATCAAGAATGAGAGAGCCGCCAAATTTCTTAGCCTCGGGAGTGAGACCGTCAACGTGGTAAAGGCCTACCGCGCCGTTGGATGCGGTAGCCGCGCCGAAGTCCTTGAGATACGTGCATGCAGCGTCGTCAAGCTCATTGCCGAGCCACTTATCAAGACCGATTATGTAGGGGACGTCCTCCATTACCTTCATACCGATAGCGGAGCCGAGAAGCTGTGCCTCGGGCTTCTTTTCAGTGTTGATCCTGACAACCCATTTAGCCTTTCTGCCCTCGTCGGTGAGAAGACCAAACTCGGGAACGTAGCCAACGATAGAGCCCATAATGTCGATGATACCGGAGTTTCTGTTACATCTTGCGCCGAGAACCGAGTTTGCGTAAACGACAGCAGAGGACTCCGCCCAGGAAAGAACCTCGCCGTACTGAGGCTTGTTGCCTACCTCGTCCATATAGCAGGTACAGGTGAATGAGCTCTCATCAAGAAGACCGAGCTTCTTAAGCTGCTCCTCGTACTCATCCTGCTTGGTGTACATTGCAAGATTGAATATAGCCTTCTGAAGAAGGTTAGCGGGTACGTTTTTATCAAGGGGACGGGGGTCAACCGTGAACTTCTGTCCCGAGGTTACACCTGCCTCGATGAGCTGATCCATAAGCTCGTAAACCGCAGTCATAGCCTTAAGACCGAAGGAAGTAACGAGATGATTGTATTTTGAAGTAACGGGAACCATTCTTTCAGCGCCGAAGATCTCGCCGTACTGTACCATGGTTCTCATAACCTTTGCCATAGTCTCGCCCTTCGAGCCGTTAAGAATAGCCTGCTGTTCTTCATTGAGTAGCATTGCCATAGCGTTTTCTCCTTATTTAAAATATTGGTTGATTATATTCTAGCACACTTTTTAAAAAGTTGCAACTGTTTTTCAGAATATTTCGAGAAGCACGGGGCAGTGGTCGCTTCCCATCACCTCGGTAAGTATCTGCGCAGAGGTAATTTCGTCGGCTATTCTGTCAGAAACGAGAAAATAGTCTATGCGCCAGCCGGCGTTGTTCTCTCTCGCGCGGAAGCGGTAGGACCACCACGAGTACTTTATCTCGTCGGGATGCAGACGGCGGAAGCTATCGGTAAATCCCGCGTCGAAGAGCTCGCCGAGCTTACCTCGCTCCTCGTAGGAGAAGCCCGCGTTGCCGATATTAGCCTTCGCGTTCTTTATATCTATCTCCGAGAACGCGACGTTAAGGTCTCCGCAGTACACGACGGGCTTTGATCGGTCAAGCTCCGAAAGGTACCCGCGCATATCGTCCTCGAACTCCATGCGGTAGTCTATCCTCTTAAGTCCGTCCTGCGCGTTGGGCACGTAGGCGCACACGAGGTAAAAATCCTCGTATTCAAGCGTGATGACCCTGCCCTCGTCCGTGTGCTTCTCCCCGACGCCGTAGCTGACGGAGAGCGGCTCGCGCTTCGTAAAGACGGCGGTGCCGGAGTAGCCCTTCTTCTGTGCGCTGAACCAATACGAAAAATATCCCTCGGGAGAGAAGTCTGCTTGTCCCGGCTGCATCTTGGTCTCCTGAAGGCAGAAGAAATCAGCGTCGAGCTCCGAGAATATATCGGCAAAGCCCTTTGTCAGAACGGCTCTGAAGCCGTTTACGTTCCAAGAGATAAATTTCATATACACCTCGCGCCTCTTACGGTTGAAATAAACTGAGCTTTATATATTTTAGCACATCCGATCGCTTTTTTCAATAGAGGCTGGACTTTTTGGCTGATGTGTGATAGAATAAAAACGAAAATTTTACATTTTGGAGAAGATCGTGAAGATAATCGCAAGAATATACACCGAGTTCGATGAGAAGTTCGGCATACCGAGGCAAAGCGGTATAGTCAGCGAGACGGTAGGAAAAATAGTGTTTGAGCCCGAGTACAGAAATCCCGAGGCGCTGCGCGGCATCGAGGGCTACTCGCACCTGTGGCTGCTGTGGCAATTCTCGGAGGCTGTGCGCGAGGAGTGGTCGCCGACGGTCAGACCGCCCCGCCTCGGCGGAAATAAAAGAATGGGCGTTTTTGCCACGCGATCGCCGTACAGACCCAACCCGATAGGACTCTCATCGGTGAGACTGCTTGAGGTGAAGCGCACCGAAAACGAGGGCGCGGTGCTTATCGTCGGCGGCGCGGATATACTGTCCGGTACACCCATATACGACGTCAAGCCCTACCTTGCCTACACTGACAGCCACCCCGACGCGAAGTGCGGCTTTGCCGACGAGGTGCTCGGGTACGAGATAGAGGTGGAGCTCTCGGACAAGGCGCGCGGCGCGCTTACGGACGAGGAGATAAAAAAGCTTACGGCGATACTGAGGGAAGACCCGCGTCCTTCCTACAAGAGCGAGGACGAGCGCGTATACGGCATGAAGCTCTTGGGCAAAGAAATCACCTTCAGGTACGAAAATTGTAAGCTTTTGGTTACAAATGTCGAATAAGATCCGTCCGCAACCGAAAGTTGCGGAAAATGACAAGCAGGATGTATAGACTCTTTCGCCTTGGTATGATAGCATATCGGTGAAGAAAGGAGCGCATTATGAACAAGAATAATCTACCCTACAACCTATATGAATTACGCAGAGGAGCGGAGCTCTCGCAGGAGGAGTTTGCGGAGCGGCTCGGCGTATCGCGCCAGGCGGTATCCAAGTGGGAGCGCGGCGAGGCGTATCCCGACACGGAAAACCTCATAGCCATCTCAGATATGTTCGGCGTAACCATCGACGAGCTGTTAAACGCGAGCAGTCCCTGCTCCGTACATAATAAAGAAGGCGGCGAGGACGCTGATGCTCTCACCGATAAAACCGATGAGCGTGAGGGCAAGGTCGGCTTTGGAGTAAGCGTTGCGATCGGAGAAAAGATCTCCATACGCGCCGGCAAGGGTAACGAGGAGGACTTCGATATAGACGATGATGAGGACGATGAGGATGACAAGGCGCGTAAAGCAAACAAGCTCTACGTATGGTATAAGATACCCTATCCCATCATCGCGACCGTAGCTTTTCTCGCCATCGGTCTTCTGAGCGGCGGCTGGGATTGGGCGTGGACTCTGTTCATGACGATTCCGCTCTACTATTCCCTGCTCGATTCCATACGGCACAGACGCTGCACCGAGTTCGCGTACCCCGTGCTTACGGCATTTCTCTACTGCCTTCTCGGTATGCTCCTGTCATGGTGGCATCCCGGCTGGATAATCTTTGTGACCATTCCCGTCTATTATCCCATCGCGGAGGCGATCGACAGATATAACAAGGATAGGAGAAGATAACTTAACCGAACAAACACATTACTCGAGGTTAGTATGAAGTTTTACGAGTTGAGTTAAAATTAGCATAATTCAAACAAAAAACTACTTTACGTATTTCCCATAAGAATAAAACGACTGCTCGTGATCAGAGCAGCCGTTTTGTTTTTATTCATTTGTATTAAGATGAGGCATGTACGCCTTGAGATAGTCCCAACCCGAGAATAGGGTCGTGAAGGCGATGACACCCATGCATACGTAAGAGAGGATGTGGTTGTCGCCGAAGAACACGGGCTCCATAAGGATGAGCACCGTGCCCGCCATCTGGGAAACCGTCTTTATCTTGCCGAGCATGGAAGCCGCGACTACGATGCCGCTCTTGCCGGCTACTACGAGACGGAGCGAGGTAACGCCGAGCTCGCGAAGAAGAACGATAAGCACCACCCATACGAAAACGAGCGCCTGCACGGTCTGTCCGCGAAGCATCATCCAAACGAGGATCGCGATAGCGGATCCGATGACCATAAACTTGTCAGCGAGGGGGTCAATGAACTTACCAAAGTCGGTGACGAGATTATACTTTCTCGCGATCTTACCGTCGAGCATATCGGTTAAACCTGTCAAAGCGTAAACAATAGTAGGCACCACGCAGCACCAAACGGGAATATCCTTCATAAATAGCAGTGTCGCAACAAACACGGGAACAAGCAATGCGCGTAAAAGCGAGAGCGTGTTCGGAACGTTCATTTTGTTTTTCATAATGTCCTCCGGAAGTACTTTATTTATGTAATATCGTCGCCAATAAGGTCGTAATCAAGAGCCTCGGTGATCTTCACCTTGACGAAGTCGCCGTATGTGTATTTACCCTTCTCTGCTCTATAATAGACCTTGCCGTCTACGTCGGGAGCGTCAGCCTCGGAGCGTCCGAAGTATATCTCCGCTACCGCGTCGTAGCCGTCGGTAATGACCGTGATCTCACTGCCTACCTTCGCCGCGTTCAGCTCCTCGGCAACCGTGAGCTGAGTCTGCATCAGGATATCGTATCTGTCCTGCTTTAACTGCTCGTCTATCTGATCCGGCATAAGAGCAGCCTCGGTATCCTCCTCGGGAGAATAGGTGAACGCGCCGAAACGGTCGAAGCGTGTTTCCTTCACAAACTCACAAAGCTCCCTAAAGTCCTCCTCGGTCTCCCCGGGGAAGCCAACCATGGCTGTGGTGCGGAGAGTAATATTCGGCACCTTTGCACGAAGCTTCTTTATGGTATCGATTATCAGGCTCTTGCCGCCGTGACGGTTCATCCTGACGAGCACGGAATCGGAGATGTGCTGTACGGGTATGTCCATATACTTGACGAGTCTGCCGTTTGTGTTAAACTCCTCGATGAGCTCGTCTGTGATCTTATCGGGATAGCAATATAAGAGTCTTATCCACGGGATGCTCGTTTCCTTGCAGATCTCTCTCACGAGAGCGGCGAGCTTATACTCTCCGTAAATATCAAGACCGTAGCGCGAGGTGTCCTGGGCTATAAGATTAAGCTCCTTCACACCCGCTCTGTCAAGCTCCTTTGCCTCGTGGACGATGTCCTCAACGGTACGGCTGCGAAGCCTGCCTCGGATAAGCGGGATAGCGCAGTAGGTGCAGCGGTTGTCGCAGCCCTCCGCTATCTTGAGATAAGCCGTATGAGGCGCGGTAGTAAGTATCCTGCCTCCGCCGAGGGGTGAGGTGTTCTTGTCCTTGAAGGACGTGTACTTCTCGCCTCTCATCACGGCGCGGCAAGCCTCGCCGATGTCGGAAAGACTGCCGACGCCGACGATGGCGTCAAGCTCGGGCAGCTCGCGCATGACCTCCTCGCGATACCTCTCTACGAGGCAGCCCGTGGCGATTATATGCTTACACTTGCCCCACTCCTTGAGCTCGGCGGCGTCGAGAATATTGTCTATCGCCTCCTGCTTTGCGCTCTCGATGAAGCCGCAGGTGTTGATGATAACTATCTCGGCTTCCTCGGGCTCAAAGGTGACCTCGAATCCGTCCTTGTATAAATTATGAAGCATAACCTCGGTGTCAACGAGATTTTTCGAGCAGCCGAGGGAGATAAACGCAACCTTTGTCATATTATTTCCTTATTTGAGTATTTTCTTGAATTTCGGGCGGAGTCTCTCCATGTAAAAGCGCACCATAACCGTAATGAAGAAATCATAGGCTACGAAGGCAAGGTTCAGGAGTATCCACGTGAGTATGTAGATCGCGCGTCCCGTAATGCCGAACAGACTCTCCTCGGCATCAATAAATGGCAGACCAGTGATAAGCTGAACGCCAAACAGCATAGCCACGAAGGCGCAGTTGCCGAACACGAGCTTTATCAGCCACCAGAGCGGGCGCGGGAGCTTCTCTATATAACCCTTGAGTATCGGATAAATTCCAAAAAGAACGAGGTAGATAAACCACATAGCGCTGTGCTGGTATAGCAGGAACGTGGCAAGCGTCGTGCATATCCACACGAGCCACGTGTACGGAGAGCCGAGCTCAATATACACGAAGGCTACCAGCACCGACGCGAGAGCTACGGCAGTCAGATCAAAGACCTCGATAACCGCGCCAAGCACCATAAATACCGTGCCGAGCGCGACTACCATGGCGCTGACGGTCAGCTTTTTCGTCTCTTTCATATCAGATGCAGCGGATGAGGTCGCCGCCCATGCACTCGCACAGGCAGTCAAGACAAACGAGGTTCATGCAGCAGTCGCACGCCTCGTCGCTTGAGGAGCGGTAACGTCTGCCGCCCTCGCCGTAGTAGGTGCTGCCGTATCTTGATCCCGCGGTGTTGAACATCTCCTTCGCCTTCTGGTACTCGAGATTGGAGGGATCCATCGAGCAGGCGAGCTCAAGCTCACGCATAGCGTCAGCAGTCTTGCCTCTCTGCATAAGGCATACCGAATTCAAGAAGTGCCAGTCGGCAGTGCGGTCAAACTCTGACACGCCGCGAAGGAGCTCCTCTGCCTCGCGGTACTTTCTCTCGTTTATCTTCTGTCTTATCGTAACGTAGATCCCCGATGCGCCGGTGCCGGAGCCGCCGTAGGAATAGCCGTATGAGCCACTGCCCGAGGATGAGCTGCCGCCGGAGGCCCTGTCACGCTGGATCTCGTCGTATGCGGCGTTGATCTCCTGCATCTTCTCCTTTGCAAGCTCCTTCAAGGGATTGTTATCGTCATAGTTGTCGGGATGGTATCTGCGCGCAAGGTTTCTGTACGCGTTCTTCACTTCCTCATCGGTTGCTCCGCGAGATACGCCAAGTATTGAATAGGGGTCTTTCATTTTTTAGCCTCCTCCCCGTCCCTGTCGAGAAATTCTATCCTCTTCGTAAGGCCGAGATAAATTATATTTCTGACTATGTTTTCTATCGTTATCTTATTACCGAAAGGAATAAGATTTATAGCGTTTTCGAGTTTTTTGCACTCAATAAGTAAAGCAGTCTTTACATTTTGCTTATTTTCTCGGGTAAGCTGCGCTCCCGAGTAGGCTATAACGTATGGGTTGTACTTACCGCTTTTTAAATCGCTGCCGTAGTCATCGATAGCATCCGCGAGCAGTATAAACTTACCGAGATGATAGCCGCACTCATAGGTAACGATCCGGTCCGAGCCCTCAAGACCGTAAGCGAATATCTCGCCTAGCAATTCACCAAAGAGCTCCGCGGGCTCGTCTATCGAGGGGCGTCTCTCCCTCTCGACCTCGGCTATCTTGTCGAGCTTTTCCTTGACCGTCTCCGCGAGCGGAAGCAGGCTCGCGCGCTTTTTTGCCGATGCGAGCACGGGTCTTGTAGCGCTGACGAGCATCCTCTTTGCGAGTCCCTCGTCGGAGAGATCGTCCTTCATCTTGTAGTAGCTGAGTATCGCAAAGGCGCGCGCCGTATATTCTATGGCGGAGTTGTCGTTCAGCATGCATTTTTTCTTTAGCGGATGAGCAATGCACCTCCGCATCGACGACGAGAGCTCCGAGTCGGGAATATACGCCATGCGGATGAGAGCGAGAAAAACGCTGTCATAGGTTATCGTGGCGATAGAAAGTCCGCCGGTATGCTTTTTCATCGAGCGGCAGATGCCGCAGTAGGTAGACTTGTAAAACTCGTGCTCTTTGACGAGAAGCTCCTTTATATCGGGCTTTACGTATCCGAACATTTCCCTCTCCTAACATTGTTTAACGTCCGCTAAAATGCCATTGCTATTTACACGCATTCTAACCCATTATATTTAGTATAGCATATTTTTTCCGCTTTGTGTTAACTTTTATAAAATTTTTTGAGAAAAAATATAAAATAAGGCGTACGGAGAGCAAATCCATACGCCTTATTATTGAATCTAATTATCTTAAACCGTGGTAATGAATGATTGAGGGAATTTTTAGGAAGAAGCGTCGTTCTTTGACCCGAAGCAATAGCTACCTATTGCGAGCCTGACAGAATACAGGGGAATTTCCGAAAATCTTGATTTTCGAGATAGTTCTCACGTACTTCTACCCGAAGCCGTATATGCAATACGGCGAGCTTGACAGAATACAGGGAAAATTCCGAAAATCTTGTTTTTCGAGATAGTTCTCACGTACTTCTACCCGAAGCCGTATATGCAATACGCCGA
>CAYWPS010000078.1:0-8374 GCA_964460165.1 uncultured Ruminococcus sp.
ATTTCGAGGCTTTTTCCTTTTTTCCCTAACAAGAAACTCGCTAAAACACAAAAAAGAACTAGCTCAAACACATTTTACTGCATTTGAGCTAGCCCCTATGATTTTTACAAATAAAAAACTCCGCACCTGTTTCCAAGTGCGGAGAAAGCTTTTATTGCAAAGAAAAGTTTGCGGTGTGGTAAATTTTTATGATTATTCTAAAAAAATATTATTTGAAACACACCACTCATTAAAAACAGAATTCAACATGTCAATCTCATATTCATACCAATCTTGCGTCAGGTGATTAATTTCAATATATTTGTTGAATTCCAAGTCGAATTTTTTATCATTGCTATCTTTGAATATGAACGCTTTATTCTGAACGGCAATAAATGTTTTCTTCAGTTCAATAATATCAACCTTGGGGAACTCAATGAAACACGAAGATGCATAGATTTCATCTTTAGAAGAGTATTTAAACAAACTGTATAATTCGGTTGTTTCATAAATTTTAGAATCTGCTATGCAATACCACCATGAAAAGTCCGGATGAAGTTCTTCATCTCTATAATATCTAAAGTATGATAAATATTTTTTCTTTCTTTGCATTAGAATTACCTCAATTAATATGTTATTTTCCCTCCATACCATATATGGAAAGTATGTGTACTATCATGGTAATGACCATACAGTCCAGATGCATGTACTTCAGGTCGTTCAGTACATCCGAATACAGTAGCGAGAGCTTTGGCTGCGGATTGACTGTCAGCATATATACCCCAGTTTCCGCTTCCTTTGTGCTCAAGTTGTCGCTGTGCAGAAGAAGATCTGTTTTTACTATAGGTAAAACGTTGAGCGATGCTATTCGTTGCACCAGTGACTCCTAATGCCGATAGCGCATCAACAAATGAAAGTTTTTTTCCTACTTTACACATTCCACCAAAGTTGGTAATGTAGGCGAGATGATAGTGTTTTCCGCTTTGCTTTTTTACTTTTACGTCAGATAAGACCATTGTTCGTTGTGCTTTGGCACTTTTGCTTTTAATTGCATAATAAATTAAAAGTAGTGCTGCTATTGTTAGCAAAGCGACAAGCAAATATGGTGCTATCCAAGATAAAAAAGCAGATAATTCTCCAATCCAACTTCCCAAGGCGATGCCAGCGTATTTCAATCCGTAAGATGAAACAAATTTTAATGCAACCGCTTCTACTCCGATATACCCAAAAGGATCGACTGTGTTTGTTGGATTATTATAACAATATACGAAAAGATTATGTTGTAAAATGCAACACTGGATTGTAGAAAAAAGAGCTTCATCACTATTCAACCAATGACATAATCGGGCATTATAGTATCTACTTTGCAGATAGTACAAACCAATCTCGACAGAATAGTAGTAACTACATTATAGCATAGTGTATCAAAAAAATCAACCAGTATGGAGATTAAAGGAATTATGATTTTTGTGTTTCTATATAGTCGCAGACGGCATGTTTGGCGTTGCAGATGAAACCGTTCCAATGGGTACAAGATTGACATCTTAAATCATGCGCACAATCTCTATATATCTCCTCGTTTAAGAAATCCAAGCTCTCATAATTCTCAATATGATTTGACGTGGATATGTAATTAGGTAACGTCGTGTTAGGAGCTATAGTCTTCTTTTTATCATCCATATTCTACGTCCTACCTGTAGTTTATTACAAATATTTGAGGGTACAAGCTACTATCACCTGTAGAAATAATCGTGCAACCGGAATCCTTTTTGGACGGTTTTAATATGAAACCGTCCCCTTTGATTAACCGCCCATATCTATCTACGACTAGAGATGTGAGGTCGAGACACATATAATGATCATTGACTGACAAATCGGAGATATGGCTCGATTCGGTTACTTTGTTATCCCATGTAGAACCAAAACTGCAAAAACGCGCAGAGGTTTTTGTAGCCATTAAGTTAATATTATTAGTTGAATTCTTTGGGATGTAGAGCAGTGCGGAATTGATTTTCTGGTTGTTCATTTCAGACATCTTTGAAAAGTCAGGGCGAGAATAAAGCCATTGCTCGCCAAATGCTTCTGTTGCTCCAATGAACCCTATGCTGCCGAATGCATTGTTTGTTTTGGGATTTGTGCTTTCGACAGTTGTATCTTGAAACAGTTTGTGTTCATATAAATTTGCTTCGAATAATATGTATTCAGCGTGAGAATAGCAGGGAACAATCGAGATTTCATATTTACGACCATCAATCTGTTTATACGATAGCTTTGCCGGTGCTATTATATTATTCTGTTCATCTAAGCAACCAATACACGAAATAACGAGAAAGGGTTTAAATCTTTCGCTCATTAAAGCAAAGGATTTGTCATTCGCTCGTATATCTGAAAAGAGTTTGTTTACTTCCAAAGAAAAAGTTAATGGAGAAGCAGAACAGCAACTCTTTATTGCAACACCGTTTGTCGTTGGATAGATATATTCATTGCCACAAAAGATTTCATTTTCTGAGAAATTATTTATATGATTTTGTAACGATATTAGAGCGTAACCTTCAGAATTTTCCATTCGAATTTTGCTAGAAATGGTAATGTTCGCATTGCTACCTGTAGCGAAGATTATATTATTTTGGGAATGAAATTTAAGATCTACTGCCTTGCGTGTATTGATATTATAGATTGGTGATGTGAAGTAATAGGCTGTTTTGCTCCCGTCCGTTTCATTTGAGACGACTCTGTACCGGTTGGTGTTTTGATGGTCTATTAATAGGGGGGTGTCCTGTCTAATCTGGAGTATCTCGTTTATAATAGAATTCATTTTTTCACCTTCCTTTCAAAAAATCTCGCTGATTTACTAGGCACAATAATGCTCCTCTTAGAATAATTGTGCTTACAATTCGATGCTAAAATATCAAGTATAATGTGAAGAAGTGATTCCGCTTTTTTCTGATAATGTGGTGAATACTCGATTTCAAGCTCGTAATCGGTGTGATCTAGATAATCATTTTTATCTAATACTACCTCGCAATTATCATCTTTGAGTATAACACAACGATATGTTGTAAGTTCTCCTTGTAATTTTAAGCCAATATCTGTGAATGTGTTTGCGTGAACACCGTCACGTATCTCGATTTCAGTTTCCGTGCTTTGATCTAACTCATTACTGTGACATTTAATGATACCTTTGTATCTTCCATCCTTTAGACGAATTCTGCAAGTTATATTTTTTTGATTCATACTAAGGTCATCGGTGTCAAAATAATAATTGATTTGCTTTTCTTGAACAAGTTGATCGTTTCTATTTCGATTTGAGAAATATTTTATTAGACAGTTGTAATCTTCTTTTGATAAAAGCATTTTCTTTTCAAGTTCAATCATTTTTGTGCACTCCTAATAACTTTTCCCGAACCGTTTTTTGGTATTTCATCAACAAGTTCTATAAGTGTAGGAATTTGGAAAGAGGGGAGAGTGGTTATACAAAGTTTTTTTACTTCTTCGACTGAAGAAAATGTGCCCGAAAGCTTAATTCCTATTTGTGTTCCAAGTTGATTGGTAAATCCATAAGCGATTACTTCTTGAACGCGTAAATCTTGTTTGAGTGTGTTTTCTATCTCGGACGGATAAATATTCATTCCGGATTTTATAATTAGGTCATCGTTTCTACCTTTAATTTTGATAAAACCGGCTTCATTAACAACGGCAATATCACCCGTGCAAAGCCAACCGTTCTTCAATATTTTGCTCGTTCTTTTATGATCATTATAATAACCCAACATCACATTATCGCCTTTTATATGTAGAACACCCTCCTCGCCATTAACACAAGGCTTGCCCGAAACGTTCAAAATTTTAGCCGTAATTGACTTAAGTGGGATACCAACGCAATCAGGGTGCTCAGCAAAGTGTTCGGGTGGCAAATAACAAACGCGAGGGCTGGCTTCGGTAAGTCCATATATGTGGTATATTTCACAATCCGGAAAAGACGAAAGTATTTTTAGTCCAACTTCGGAGCTCATGCATTCACCACTTATACATATATGCTTTAGATGTTTTTCTGCAGAATTGCGATTAAAACGCGCCATAATAGAAAGAAGAGTAGGAGTTCCACAAAATGCTGTGATTTTGTATTTTTTAATTAGCTCTAGCATTTTAGCAGGATTAAATTGTTCGGAATAAAAACGTATATGAGAACCTTTAAAAATCGCAGTCAAAAACTCTCCTGTAAGTACCGCACAATGATAAAGTGGACGAGCAATTAATATGGTGTCCTTTGTGCTTAAATTGAAGTAATCACATATATCATGGACATTCGTGAGAATGTTTTTTTCGCTGAGCATAGCTCCTTTAGGCTTTCCTGTTGTCCCAGAAGTGCACATTATGAGTGCGGGATGATTATTAGGTATTTTGTATTTGCTATTTTGGAGATTGTAGACTTCGATTTCATCGTTTGCATCTGTTATTATGGCATCAGGACTAATGCTATCTAAGATTTTATTGTAGTGAACTTCTCCATATTTGATAGAAAGAGGCACTGCGGTTACTTTTGCAGCGAAACACGAAAGCAAGGAAAGTGCAGTAGCCATCTCGGAGCGACAAAATATAGCACAACATTTAATACCGGCTAGTTTTTTTGCAAAAGTTTCTGCCCAAATTATAGATTCTTCAAATGATAGTTGCTCCTCGTTTTCGCATATTTTTTGGTTGGGGTTAGTGAGAGCTCGTTTTTTTATGTAATCCCAAAGCATCATGCGTAATCACCCCATTTTGATTTTTTTAAAAGTTCCGTTAGTACCTCTTCTTCTATAGCTTTGAGGGTTAGTAGCTTTTTTTGGATTACAGGGAGTACCGAACGCCTTTCTTTCATGTGATGCGAGGCATACAACATTCTGCAGGTGTTTGCTTCATCAACTACTGCTTTGTATTTTTCACTTAGTGAATTACCTAAATTTAATTCCTTTTCAATTAACTGTATTCTCAACTGCATTACATTTTTTTGTTCCCAAATAATTCTAAAAATTCGTCGATCCATTCGGCTGTGTGGGATGGATGCATCATATAATTTACCAATATACTTTGCAATATAATTATGTACTACAATGCCAGATACAACTCCTTCGCCAGATTCCGGATATTTATCAAGATTTGAGTCTAAGTATTCAGCAATTGTTTTTAGGGCAATACCACGCGAAAAAGTGATCAGATTTTGTTTTGGCTTCAGTCCATGAATGTTGCCGTAAGTGCCCATTTTGAAGCTGGATTTTCGTCCTTTGTTAAAGGAAGCCTGTGTAGTCCAAAACTTTCTGTATATCCATTTTTGATCATAAGCATATATGCAGTATGTTTTGTTAGACTGATCATAACCGCAAATGCAGCCATCGTGCAAATGGTGCTTTTCGTGATACCAACTTTTTCCCTTTACATAAAAATCATCAACACCGGTAAAATATACATAATAACCTTCATCCAAAAGCTTCCTAATTACATAATTGACTTGTCCGTCCAGATGCTGCATAGAATAGAATTTCTTTTCTAAGAATACGCTATCTACCCAAGATGAATTTCTTATATCCAATTCCGGTGTAGTAAAACCATTTAAAAATTTGCGTGTGCATGTAAGAATCATTGAATCGTTCAAAAGCAGATTTTTCAATGATGGATTGTCAACCATACAAGCAGTATATGCACCTTGATAATGATAAGCGCTGTATAGTGGTTCTAAAATAGGCAATTCAACTTTCTTCTTTGGTAACTTCATCGGTAGAATCTCCTATATATTTTTCAACAAGCTTTATAATGCTACTTGCGTTTGTTAGGTAGAATGGGTTCATGTCTGATTCTTCTAAAACAATTCCAAAAGAGTCCTCAATCATGATTAATAATGTAACTAATTGAAGACTATCTAACCCTAAATCTCTTTGTAGCTCATCGGAAGGATTAATGTCTGTGCTACCGCTAAGCTCGCGTAGTATATTTTGTACTTTATTTAACATTCCCATGTGATAGGATCTCCTTTACTGCACTTCTTACAATTTCATAACACGCATCTTTGGGTTCTAATGTAGAAATGAGAATTCCGTTATTTGCCTTGCAAATTTCCATATATTCGTTTCTAAGTTTATACTGAAGATTAACATCAATATATCGATCTTTTTCCTCGGGGCGCTTGCGAACTCTTCTAATCGCTTCTTCCACGGGGACATCGAAGAAAAAGGCAATATCAGGTTGGATAACGGATTTTGATATTTCATAAATCCACTGATCTTCGGTAAATCCTCTAGCTCTAAGATTGGATAAACAAGAATAAAAATATCTATCACTAAGGACTATTTTCCCCTTTTCTAGTTCAGGTTGTATTACCTTATTTACGTGCTGTAAACGATCACTCGCAGCTAAAAGAGAGAGACTTCGATAATCGAAAGCGTCGTGATCAGGAGAATCCATATATGTTCTAAAAATCTCCGAATTGCGCACAGCATTTGTTGGTTGTTTGGTAACGAAAACATTATAATCTTTTTCAATTTCTGCAATTAGTCTATTCATCATTGTTGTTTTGCCGCACCCATCTAAACCGCAGAATGTTATCAAGAAACCGGGTGTATTATTTTTTCTCATTTCAAGATGCCTCATCTCAGATCTCCTTTAGGTCATTTTGCCTATTATTCATAAAGAAACGTTCTAATGTAGATTTTGTTTGATAAGTAAAAAGCTTTTTTTCACTCGGAGAAATAACTTTTAGACAAAAGTCCGGGTCATCTTCAAGTGCTAAAGTAGCTTTGTTATATGCGTATGTAAAGTCCATATCAAATAAATTGAACGTTTCCAAAATGGCGTAAGCACAGATTTTTTCCATATCAAATTCTTTGGCACGTTTAAATATGTCGTCTACTTCTGACTCTGACATTTCGGATAAGAGTAAATATATATCACAATATTTATACATAGTCATATCTCTGTGCATTTTTATCCAAGGTAGAGTTGTTGCCTCTTTGTAAAGATGGGCGCAAAGGTGAATGAAGAAATCCGTATTTTCTAATGTTTTTATGTAAATTCCGTTTTCGTTTTTAACACATATATTATTAAGCATTCGAGAAAGCGTATCGTCGGTGCTGGTTTTATAATCAAGAGAAAAGTTAATATCAACTTCAAAGAATTTCATATAAGGTAAATCTACTTGTTTTATATATGGAACAGTTTCGCCTCTAGTCATCTTTGATTCTATTATTTCCTTTCTTGTGGCGGGTACAAATTCTCCATTTCGGATGTTACCTTGTACAAAACCAGCAGTTGTTAATAGATTGCCTATTTTTCCTACGTCGTTTGGAGATACTAATAAATCGACATCATTGGACGTTCTGTATCCTGCAGGATAGTGTGAACACAAGTACGCGCCTTTTAGCATGGCAATTTTGCAAGAAGATTTTGAAATAATATCTGAGAGCATAGCAACACAAGTGAAGAAACTTTCGTTCTTTGCAACGTTTTGTTCGTGTGCCGCTCCTAAAGAGTTTCTAAACTCTCTGTTTACTTTTCCGAGCAGACCGTTTCGTCTCAATGTGTCGAATGCAACTCCTTGCATTCGATTGAAGAAGAGTAGTCCAAGTACTGATGGTGTTGCATAATTCACAAGATCACCATTTATTTCATCTTTAAACTTACAGAGAGCTTGGAATAATTGTTTTTCTTTTACTTCCATAATTACATCCTTTCAAGAAAATGGTTTTGGTTTCGTGTACTGAGAAATGAGAGATGAAAACGCTTTTAACTCTTCGCATGTCAGGAACTTAGTATCATTTGAAATAAATATGTATATTCTTTTCAGTAAAGCAATTTGGGGATCGCTCATGTACATGTGATCTAGTGAATACCCTTCCATAACATAAACACCCCCATTATATTTTCCAGTTTGGGTGTAAATAGGTTCTGTAAGGCTTAATGCTTCAATATCACGCTGTATTGTTCTGATTGATACGTCAAATTCTGCTGCTAAATTACACATTGTTTCATGCTGTCGTCGGCACAGCAATTTCATAATTTCTTGTCTTCGTTCGTTGGTTTTCATATGCTTCACTCCCAATTCGTGACAATTTTAACCTTTAAACCGGACAAGTACTGTCTTGGATAAAAAAGTTTTCAGCTAGTAAACAATGAATAATACGAAAAACGTAAAATTGTGTGATGTGAGAGAGTAAGAAGGAAAGTTTATAATCAATTAAAGTCTAAATCAAATCTATGGATAACAAAAAAGAGGCTAGCTCATTAAGATAGCCTGAAAAAGAAAAAAGCGGATGTTCTTTACCGAAAGGTATTGAGCATCCGCTTGCTTTGTTGTATAATTTAATTACCACAAAAAATCCACAAGAAAGCGAGATAATTATACAACAATGAGAGAGAAAAATCA
>CAYWPS010000079.1:0-8266 GCA_964460165.1 uncultured Ruminococcus sp.
CGGCGTGAAGGTTCGGGAGGAGCAAGCCCCTCCCCTACGGATTTTACATTTTCGGGAGGAGCAAGCCCCTCCCCTACGGATCGTGCGTAGCCGCCTCCTAATTTTCAATTCATTTTGCGTTTCCGGGAGGAGGAAGCCCTCGCCCCTACCTTTGCGTTTCTTTTTTTCATCATTTCCGTTCCGCTCTTGAAAAAATCATTTTTATATGCTACAATATATTAAAACGCTATATAATTATAAAAGGAGAAAAAATGAAAAGACTGTTAGCTATCCTTATCATAATATCCACCCTTTTGGCTATGTCGTCCTGCACGCTGTTTATAAGGAAGCCGAAGCTCAACGGCACGAAGATCACGAAGTATCAGATCGTCTGCGATGCTGAGGGACTCGACTATAACACGCGCGCGGCGGAATATATACGCGATAAGATACTCGAGCGCTCGGGTATAGAGCTTGATATCGTAGACGACGGTGAGCCCGTCGGCGAGTACGAGATCGTGGTCGGTGAGACCTCGCGGGATATCTCAAAGGAGCTCGACGCGGATACAGAGGGCTTTGAGTTTGCTATCCTGTCCAAGGACGGCTCGGTTGCTCTTGAGGGCGACCGCTTTGTCATCGCTGCCGCGGCGTACTACTTTACGGAAACCTACGCGTTCGAAAACGGCAAGAAATACGATATACCCGAGGGCGTGTCGATCCATACGCCTATCGTAAAGACGGCAAAGAACTTCATCATGCTTATCGGCGACGGCATGGGCGTATATCAGACCAAGCTCTTCGACTACCTCGAGGACACCTCCGATTACAGCGACGGAGAAAGCGTCTTCTACGGCTATATGTTCCCGAGCAGCGGATACTCAAGGACGCAATCGCTCTCCGGAATCACGGACAGCGCCGCGGGCGGAACTGCGCTTTCCACAGGCTACAAGACCTACAACGACTACGTCGGACTCGATAAGAACGGCAATGAGATAAAGTCGCTGACCGAGCTGGCGGCAGAGCTTGGCAAGGCTACCGCGGTTATGTCCACCGAAACCGACACGGGCGCTACACCGTCAACCTTCTCGGCGCATACCCTGAGCCGTGACAACAACATCGAGATACTCGAGGATCAGATCGCCATGACGCATAATTACGGCACCGTGATCGACTGCGGCTTCGACTACTATAACGAGAGAAACATCAACAAGATCGTAGAAAAGCATATAACCGACACGCTCGGCAAGCTTGACACCGACGAGGACGGCTTCTTCATTATGTACGAGGAGGCTCACATAGACAAAAAGTGCCACAACAACGACATGGAAGCTACCTTCCTTGCTCTCATACGCTTCAACCAGGCTATCGCGCGCTTTATGGAGTACGCATTCTACAATCCCGACACCTTCGTGCTCATTACGGCAGATCACGAGACCGGCAGTCTCCTGCCCGATTCCGACGGCGTACTCGCATACAATTCCGAGACGCACAGCGCGGATGACGTACCCGTCTTTGCATGGGGCGAGGGCTCCGACTTCTTTAACGGCAAGACCGTAGAGAACATTGAGATCGCTCAACGCTTCGCGAGCCTTATGGGCGTTGAAGACTTCGGCGATAAGACGGGTGAATGGTACAATACCATCTACGGCGTCACCGGCAGCGGTAACACAACCGAGCTTCCCATAATACCCGTTGGCTGACAGCTCCAATAAAAATGAGGAGACCGCAGGCTTTCAACCTTGATCTACTCAAATTTGCGTTTAACGTAAGAGGGGCTGCGTCATTTAGGCGCAACCGAAAAACAAAATGAGCGAGGTGGAATTTTTCTTCCTCGCTCTTGAATTTTTGCATATTTAATTAAAGGCGGATACGGACTCTCGCGCTAAACGCTCCAGTCGTCGATGCTCACGTCGTAGTCGCCGATCGGGGTCGCTCCATCGCCGCGCGTATTTATCTTGGCGGTGATGGTAACGCCGCCGTCAGACTCAGCGATGCAGTAAAGGCGGTAGAAGCCCTCGTTCTCATTCTGACCGGGTACGTCGGGCGAGGTAGGAAGCGGAAGCGCGCGCTCGCATCCGACCTTGACGCCGCAGGAGGCGGCAAACTCTACGGTTATATATTTTCCGGGGTCATCCCTGTCGCGCAGGATCGCAAGATTGCCGTCGACCTCGATATCCGCCGTGGTACACATGTGCCACCTGAGAAGCGACGGACGGGTGAGCTTGACCTCGTCTCTGATAACCAAGGACGAGCGGCTGTCGGTAAAGAGATATCCGCGGCGCGCGGACTCCACTCCGCGTTCAGCTCCGTACAGGTCTGTCATTCTGATAACCGCCTTTACCTTATCCTCGGTCTCGACAAATTCTACGACGTCTGCGCGCGAGCCGAGGACGTAACCGGGAGACCTATCGGGGTTGATTATGAGTGTATTGTGCGCCTCTGCGCGAAGGCGGTAGACGTCCCAGTGCTGATACTTATAGTAGAGGTTGTAGTTATCCTGACCGAGATCGTACGCCCAGCGCCTGCCCATAGAATCCAGCACGAAGCTGCCTGCGTCAAGATGAGAGTGCGCGTAGACGGTATTGCCCGCCTTTATGCCCACGAAGGTCTGACCGCTGCGGTAGCTGTCGCGCATAGTGATTATTTCTTCCTCGGGATAGCGGACCACCGTCTTTGCGCTGCCGGAGCCGCCCTCGTCACTTACGTTATACCAGAGGAGCGCCTGAAGCGCCGCCTCTACCGAGGGCTTCTTGAAGTTGCGGGACGCGAGATCGTCCTTGAAGCCCTTAGTGCCATAGTGGTCAAAGAGCCAGAACAGACCTCCCGTGCTGAGAAGCTTTTCTTTGTTATTGCTGTCAGCGAAATTGAAGGGAGCGACGTCGGACTGCATAAGCATCATATAGTCACCCATACGGTCAAGTCCCTGCGCCTTATCCAAGCAGTAAAGAGTGCCGAACGTCGGCTTGACGGAGGCTAGAACTCTTACGGTATAGTCAATAGCGGTTTCCGCGTAATACGGTCCCTCGTAATATGCGCCCATAGGAGCGAACTTATCCAGGAAAGCTTCAAGAACGCGGAATACGTCCGCGCCTATTTTCGACGCTATCTCGGGATAAACGTCCATAAACGCCACGCACGTAGCCATTACCCCCGCGTTGCAGAACACGTTATGATTATTAGACATCAGTATATTGCAATAGGGAGTATTTCTATCCTCAACGGCGCGGTTTACGGTATAAAAGACGTTCTTGTAGGCGCCCTTCTCCATAATGCGCCTCTGCTCCTCGGTCAAATCGTCGTAGAACCAGTCGTAAGCCACGGCGTAGCCGAGCGCAAGCGTGCCGACGTCGATGTGGTGCGAGGGGTTCCAGTCAGGCATCTCGGCAGCGGCGAGAAGATGAGGCAAGGCGTAGTCAAGGTACTTTCTGTCGCCCGTGAGCTTATACGCGAGGGCAAGAGCCATTGCGTAATGCTGAAGATCCCATGAAACGTAGAGAAGTCTTACTCCGTCACGCAGCTCGTATCTGACGGTCGGCTTATCCTTAAGGCTATCGCAGTATTCTATAAGCTGTCCGAACCAGCGCGCCTTGTGCTCGTTCGTCCTGATCTGCTCTTTTATCCTGTCGAAATCATCGGCTGTCGCAAGTATCCTAGGGTGAACGCCCGCAAGCCTCGACGCCTTATAGTCCGCGAGCAGTCTTTCCTTATCTGGACGGAAGTAAAATAGAAAATCATTAAGCTTTTGTAAATCTTTATTGTCATTTGGCGGTATAAACTCTCCCGTGGTCAGCACGGTCATGCCGTAATGCACCGTACTGTCATCATAATACATACGCCTTCCAAGAGCGCTTGCAACGTCGGAAAGCGACACGTATTCATCACCGTCACGCCCGTATTTCGGAAGCGGCCTTATGCTATCCCTCTCCGCATCGGAAAGCACGGCGCAAAGGTCGGAAAGAGAGACCATCATCCCATCATCCGAATAGTACGGCGAGTGCTCGGAGAGCAGCTTTTTTCCGTCTCTGAAGATAACTCCCGAGCGCATGTGAACGCACAGAGCATCCGCGAGCATAGCCTTGCTTTCATCCTCCGAGGGAAAATAATTCTTACCCGTGAGGACTACCTTTTTTTCTTCAAGCGGATAGACGTTATCGGGGTCATAGACGACCGCCCCGTCAACCCTTGCCGCGGTAGAATGAGCGCGAAGCTCTGTCAGCTCAAGCTCCGCCTCCCCGGTATTCGATCCGACGGATATATAGAAATCGGTGAGCTTGTCGAAATTGATCGGGATGCCTGAATCAGCGCAATAATCCTCTGCTGCGAGCACGCCGTCAACGTATATGTCGAAGCGTCTGCGCTTAACGCTGTACATAATGGAAAACGCAGTCTTTTCCGCGCCGAGAGCCGCCACCCTTTGCTTTTTGTATCTCGTATATACCTCGTTGCCTACGAAATCGAATATGTAGGCGGGCGTTCCGCCTCCGTGCAGACACATCTCTCCCGTAAGCCCGCCCTTTTTCAAGGAGAGCCCGAATGACACAATATAATCGCCGAGAATAAACGCCTCGTATTTAAAACGCTTTTCTTCCGTACCAAGAGCGATAAGCTCCTTATCGGCGAGCTTGTATGAATTGATTTGGTAATACATATCTTATCTCCCTTCAGAATTGTATCTCATATCCTCGCGACGCCATAAATCTCTTGCGAGTCTGCCGCCGTATAGCCTCTCAGGCGCTCTTCGGTATCCGCTATTATTCCGGGAATTCTGTTTCCGCCGTTGCGCGCGTCTATATTGTACGTACGTCCCCTGAGAAACTTTTTGTTTTAATTCTATCACAGCAGATCTGTTTTTTCAATACTTGTAACAAATTTTGAGATTGCATTTTGTGGATTGTTTACGTTGCAAATCATGAAGTGATATGGTAAAATTATATTGATGCGCAGCTGCGGTTTTTCCGTTGCCGCGCATAGCAAAGGACTATTTATTTAACCGGAGGTATCAACAATGGCAAAAGGCACGAAGCTCTCTCGGGGCGGACTTACCAAAAAGCATTGGTTCGGCTATATGTTCGGCGATTTCGGCGGATGTATGACCTTCACCCTTATGGGCTCCATCTTCACTATCTACTGTACCGACTGTCTGGGCGTTAAGCCCGGAATACTCGGCACTCTCGTCATCATCTGGACCGTCTGGGATGCGATCAACGATCCGCTCATGGGCGCCCTGATGGACAAGGCATTCGCAAAAAGGCAGAACGCGAAGGGCAAGTTCCGCCCCTGGCTGCTCCGCGCGACTCCGCTTCTCGCGGTGACCTCGATAGCTCTGTGGACCGTACCCACGCTGTTTGAGGGCGTAACGCTGCTGGTCGTTCTGTTCACCTGCAAGATACTCTACGAGGCGGCTTACACTATGTTCAATATACCGATGGGCTCTCTGCTCTCGGCAATGTCGGAAAACGACGCGGAGCGCGCGTCGCTCTCCTCCGCCCGCGGCGTCGGCTCTATGTTCGGCAATATGATCCCCGCAATGCTGGCGCCCGTGCTTCTCAGCGTTTTCGGTGAAAAGAATTCCGCCGGCTACGCGGTAACGGCGGTCATATGCGCCTGCATAGGCTTCGCGACGTGTCTTTGCCACTACATATTCACCGAGGAAAGAGTTACCGTCGGCGATAACGCCAAGGCAGACGATATAAAGATCTCCGATATCCTTAACGTCGTAAAGAATAATCGCCCCTTTGTTGCTCTTTGTATCCACGGCGTGTGCATCTGCACCATGCAGTACGTCGCTCAGACTCTCAGCATATATATGTATTCCGCGGTCTTTCGCGACACGGCGTACCAAACCATCGGAACGGCGCTGTCCAGCCCGATAATGATTGGCGCTATGCTCGCTGTCCCCTTCATGTGCAAAAGGCTGGGTCTGGAGAAGGTGATCCGCTACTCTCTGCTTATCGGCGGCGGCATCTACGTCATACTGTTCGGCATGCACATGATCATGGACGTCCATCCTCTGCTCCACTCCGTGATCTCAGGTCTCGCTATGGGTATCGGCATGATATCTATACAGATGCAGTGGGGTCTCGTAGGCGAGGCGATCGACTATAACGAGATGGTGACCGGCAAGAGAACGGAGGGCTCGATCTACGGCACCTTCAACCTATCCCGCCGTATAGGTCAGACTATCGGTAACGGCTTTTCCATCTACGCTCTCGGCTGGATAGGCTATAACGGCAAGGCAGAGATACAGAGCGCAGGCACGGTAGTCGGACTCAAGGTCCTTTGCGTTCTCGTGCCCGCGGTATTCGTGCTTGGCTCTTGGGCGGCGTTTAAGTTCGTATGGAACATAACCCCCGAGGTACGCGCGAAAATGGCGGCTATGAAGTCAAGCAGCGCAGAGCGCGCCGAGGCTGAACCGGAAGCTCAGAGCGTCAGCGCGGAAGTATAATAAGCCCGGGTTAAACATTTTAACCCCATATTTGACAACAATACTTTTCAAAATACAGGATTAAAGCGCCGCCGTATCCGTCGGCGCGAGGTGAATGAATTATGGATCATATCGTAAAAACCCCATGCGGAGACGTAAAGGGCGCGGCAACCGACGTCGAGGGCGTAATAGCCTTCAAGGGTATAAGATACGCTACTGCGCGCCGCTTTGAATATCCGCGCGAGGTAACCGGATGGGAGGGCGTCTACGACGCTACCGAATACGGTGCCTGCGCCTACCAGCCCCGCTCCTTCTACGACGAGGAGCAGATGAAAAAGAAGATATTTTATTACAATGAATTCCGTAAGGGCGAAGAATACAAATACAGCGAGGACTGCCTTTTCCTTAACGTTTTCACGCCCGCGCAAAAGAGCGAGGGACTGCCGGTCATCGTATACATTCACGGCGGCGGCTTCACCGGCGGGTGCGGTCACGAAAAGCACTTTGACGTCCCAGTCTGGCCTCTCAAGGGTGTTATAGGCGTCACTCTCAACTACCGTCTCGGTCCCCTCGGCTTTGCCGCGCTTCCCGAGCTCAAGGAGGAGGCGGGATATACCGGAAACTACGGTCTGTACGATCAGCTTGCCGCTATATCCTGGGTAAAAAACAATATAGCCTCATTCGGCGGCGATCCGGAAAACATAACCGTAATGGGACAGAGCGCGGGCGCGATGAGCGTTATGCACCACTGCCTTTCTCCTCTCTCAAAGGGTATGTTCCAAAAAGCCGTAATGTGCTCGGGCGGCGGTGTGGCAAGGTTGCTCTCCGCCCCGCCGGCAGAGAAGTCTTACAATTTCTGGAGCGCGCTCAAGGAGCACGTCGGCGCAAATACGCTTGAGGAGCTCAGAGCCGTTCCGGCAGAGGATATATTCACCGCGTGGCAGGAGCTCAGAAAGACGGTCAAGGGCGGTCACGCCATGCCCTGCGTTGACGGCAGACTCGTCGTCGGGAAGGGGCACGAGATACTTGCCGCGGGCGAGCATCACAGGATACCCTATCTCATCGGCACGACCGGTCAGGACGTTATACCCCCGATCCTATATTCCATGGCGAAAAAGTGGGTCGCGGCGCAGGAGAAGGACGCTTATCTTTGGTTCTTCGAGAGGAATCTGCCCGGAGACGGGCACGGAGCGTGGCACTCTGCCGACCTCTGGTATTGGTTCGGAACTCTCAAGCGTTGCTGGCGTCCCTTCGTGGAGAAGGACTACGAGCTCTCCGACGAAATGACCGACCGTCTCACCGCCTTTGCCGCGACCGGCGATCCCAACGCTGACGGACGCGTTAGGTGGGAAGCGGGAGCGGAGCGCGCGCTCACCCTCGGCGACCGTGATACCGTGATGGCAAGCCCGAGCAGCCTTAAGCTGTGGTACACCATGCTTACCAACAAGGCGCCCGGTGAATAAGCCGTTGCGTAAAAACAAGTGAAAAACTAAGAAAAAGGTTGTGCCTAAACGGGTGATGTTCTTAGCGGAGAATTTGAAAAACACCGCTAAGTGCGAGCATCGCATTTGACAGGTCAAATACAAGTATTGGCTAAGCCCAAACCCCTATTACAAACAGAAAGAGCAAACACGCAAGATGATATAATCCCCTTAGAGTAGACACTCGAAAAAACAAAAATTTTCGAGACTACACTAAGACGAAAACAAAAAATCCTAATATCATAAATGCCGCTTTCAATTTGAAGGCGGTATTTTATAGTCATTCTAATTTATTTTTAATAAAATCCTTAAATCTATTGACAGAAGGAGAAAATCACAGTATAATTATATTACGAAAAAAAGTAGAAATATTCTTTTTTTA
>CAYWPS010000080.1:0-8100 GCA_964460165.1 uncultured Ruminococcus sp.
TAGACAAAGCGCTTTATATATGCGGTGTCCTGCAAGAGCGGGGCATTTTTTGTTTTAAAACCAGATAAGTAAATAATTATTTACATATTATCGCTAAAATAGGGCGCTATGATATGTGGTAAAGACGCTCAAAACCTATATCACGCAGATGAACGTGCTCCACAATATCGGCGTATATAAGCACGTTTTGGAGGCAGGAAACGATCTTATCACTGATATGTCACAGCTTAAAGCGGAAGCGGTGAGCTGAACAACTTTGTGCATAACAATAAACCTATGTTTACTAATGGAGACTTTAAAGCTCCTACACTAAGCAAAGTTATTGTTTTTAATGATGAATATGAAACAAGAATGGCAAAGCCAAAGGAGTGGATTTATAATGAAGCAAGGAATACCGGAAGACTCGAAGTGGCGTATCAAGCTATCGAAAATATGTACGGAGAAGGGTATGTCAGTGAATTCAATAGCCGAGCTTACAAAGCCGATGCGTGGGAAGACGGAAGAAGAGAAGGAGCGAATAGCGGAACGCATAATTCAGAAACTCCAATCCGAGAGTGGCGATTCGACGAGCAGTAGCAACAGCGTACAAACACTCTGACAGACCGTGAGATATTGCAGGTAGCGGCGGATAATCTTGAAGCTACGGATATGACCGAGGCGGAGCGTGACGCTTTGCGGATATTCAAGGACCGTCTGACAAAGCTTGAAAACTTGCAGGACGAGAGAGTAGAACAAGGGTTTGGACTGATCGAAAAACAAAGTTCATCACTTCAGGCATACGTCAGAGGCATTGCGTATCTTGCAAATGAAAGATTACGTTCCGGTAGTATAAGCGATAGTGATCGTTCTTACGTTCAGCATATAATAGAAGGGGCACAAAAATTCCCTCTATTCGAAGGACGTACATATAGAAACTTTAGATTCAAAACTGAAGAAGCATATAATGCTTTTATTGAAGAAAATTTACAAGATAAAGTTGTTGAATTGAAAGCCCTTACTTCAACTTCAAAAAGACCTAACGGTTATCATCTGTTTGGCAAGTATGTTGTTCATATGATTTTTGACGGAGTTAGCGGTAGAGATATTGCTGATACGTACGGAATTCCGAGACAACAGGAAGTATTGTTCTTGCCGGGCGCACAGTACAGCGTTAACAGTGTATCAGTCGCTAACGACGGACACCCTATAATATTTGTAAAGGAGATTGCAAACAATGAAGTACAAGTCGATAGACGAGGTAGAACAAGCGGAGAATCTATTCGAAGCATTCGAGGAGTATCTGAAGGAGAGAAATCTGACGGAGGACGAATTTTACGAGACGGAAGAGGGGCAGAAGCTGATGGAAAAGGCAGCCGAAGCGAGGTTCTCAATGTCGACGAGCTAAGCGGTGAAACCAAAGCGGAAAAACCGAAATCCGTACGCACCAAAAAGAGCGATTGGGCAAGTCACGACGTAGAGTGGTATATTCCGAACAAGAAAACTCCTATCGCTTACAGTACGAGGGCGTCAAGCGATTTAATTGAGATTCTTTCGGAAGATAATCCTTCCGCGACTATCAAAGAGATTTTTGATAAAGTCAATTACGACGAAGAAGCAAAGAAGGTTTTACAGCAGTACATTGACGCAGGATACGGCGGTCAAGTAGCTAACGAATGGTTTAACCACAATAAACAGGAGGCAAACACAAATGTCGAAAATGTTGATAACCGAAGCACAGTACGACAGCCTGACACCGATAGGCAGGGAGATTCACAAGTATTGGAAGGACTTCAAGCCGAAGATGTATCAGGAGATGCACAGAGAGGGAACTCTGTGGGAGACTCTGTCGAGCGAGGACAAGAGATTGGACGAGATGATAATCGACCTGATGCAGAACGGACTCGCAGAGGATCAAGCGAAGGAAATAGCGAGAGCGGAGATATACGACGAGATAATGAGCTAACTCCCGAAGCCGAAAAGCTTCACGAGGAAGTAACCGAGCAGATAGCGCAACAGTCTACCGAACTTCCAAAGGGGCGTAACTTTGTTATAGGTGAGAGCCTTGACCTGCCAAGTGGTGAGAAGTCGAGGTACAAAGCCAATATCGAGGCTATAAGGCTTGAAAAGCAGATTGCCACAGGCAAGGCAGATTATTGACGAAAAGGTGAAATTGTGGGAGCACAACCTCACAGAGGTACAGAAGGATATTGCAGAGCAGAAAAAGCTTATCTCAGAGCCTTTTGCAAAGCAGGCAGAGCTTGACCAAAAGAGAGCAAGGTACAACGAGGTTATGGAGATACTGAATCCGAAAGAGGAACAGTCTCTTGACAGCGTGGCAGACGACACCGTTCAGGAGCAATCGAGGGCGTATCTGAAAGACGATTACTCAACAGAAGGCGTGCATTGGGGCATTGAGGAAGGTATTATCACAAATAAAGAGGCAAGAATTATTTGGGAATCTATTGCAAAAATAGAAAAATCAGGGTATAATAGTTATCCCAAAACAATGTACGGCGATAGTTTCATTGAAAGTGATAACTTCCTTATGGTGGTAGATACCGATTATCACAATCCATTGGTTAAGACCATTTATAAATTCAATGACACATACGAAACCAATATGGCAATAGCAAAGGAGAGGTTAATAAATGCTAAAGGGAATACGGCCGGGAACAGAGAAGCGTTGCAAATTATTGACACTCTGTTCGGAAAAGGGTATGTCGAACAGTATGATTTTGAAGATAGTCGAACGTATGGAGGGCAAGACGGAAGAAGAGAAGGAGCGAATAGCAGAACGCAAAATTCAGGAACTCCAATCCGAGAGTGGCGATTCGACGAGCAGTAGCAACAGCGTACAAACACTCTGACAGACCGTGAGATATTGCAGGTAGCGGCGGATAATCTTGAAGCTACGGATATGACCGAGGCGGAGCGTGACGCTTTGCGGATATTCAAGGACCGTCTGACAAAGCTTGAAAACTTGCAGGACGAGAGAGTAGAGCACGGCAGGCTTTACAAGGAACAGCAGTTCACCGCACCGGTTGATAGAAAAGCGGCAGAGGTAACACTTAACCGTATGGCTGTGCTTGACGAGCAGATAAAAAAGGCAGAAGCAGACGTTCTCTCTCTTGAGGATAAAAAGGTGTTTGGCAACGTCTTGAAAAAGGCGAAAAAGGTCGTTGAGGTCGAGCAGAGAAAGCACGATACAGAGATCTTCAAACGCTACGTTGACCGTAAGGAGACTGCGTCATTTAGGCGCAACCGAAAATGACACGTAAGAAGATAAAAAACTCAAAAATTAACAAATGAGCTAAAACTTTTTCTATAAGGTTGAAATTCTGCGAATTTCTCCACTAAATCAAGGTCATTTTCTATTCGCGTTTCCCTCCCTCAACGTATTTTTATACGCCTCTCGGTCGGGAGAACCCGAATTTTCGCTCTAAATCCTCCTATCCCCTGCGCAAAAGAGGCTAGCTCAAGTTTTTCGAACTTGAGCTAGCCTCTTTAATTATTGCATATTTAATTATGATCTTGCTTTTCTATTTAATCCTTGATGATTCAGTCCCTTAATATTTGACCTGGTTTTCCAGTTCTCGCTATACCGCCGTCTTAATCATTTCGCTTGTAAGCCCATTGTCTATTCTCACAACTTAAGGGACGAAGCGGTTTCGCGTCCTTTTATGTAGTTATTTTTCCTTTTTGTCAAGGTATGCCTTGGTAATTTCCGCATCGCTTGCGAATTTGATGATGCTTTCAATTCCTTTTTTGCAGTTAGCCTTAGATGTATATCCTTGAGAGTGGCACACGCAGCTACCGTTGGATGCGCATAGACGAAATCTGTATTGATCGCCCTTGTCAAGATATATTTCCCATTTTGGGAAGGGGACCTGCGTGACCTTTTTGAGACTTTGATCCTCTATCTGCGCGGACGCGGCGTTAGCAATAACGCTTTTAATTCCGTTCATAGCAGAGGTGGAGGAGCTATATACCTGCGAGGTCGCTACGATCACATTGTTGGATGCGTAAAGATTGAAAACAAATCTGCCGTCCTTAGATTTCTTTATTTCGAATTTTCCTGCTCGCGTCACCTTGGATTCGTTGATTTTTTCTGTGCCTCTGACTGCGGAGCTTTTTGTTGGATCATTTGCGGATTTTGCGGAGACTTGCGTTGCTTTAGACGCTTCCTTTTTAGCAGTGGCAGACGGCGTTTTTTTTGCAACCGGCTTTGCAGGATCTTTTTCAGAAACGCCTACGTTTTTTGTATTCTTGCTCGGCTTTACGGAAGCTGATACAGACACCGTTGCAGCTTTCGTTTCAGATACCGGCTTGATTTTATCGTTTTTTTCGGTTGACGATTTTTTCGCAGTCTGTCTTTTTGCACTTGACGCACCGGACTTGGTCGTGGCAGATTTCGAGGACTTTTTGGGTATTTTCTTTACCTCGTCGTTAATTACCAACGGGTAGTCTACCTCTTTTTCCTTAGCTGTAGCTAAACGGAGATCAGGCGATCCATTCATTTCTGCCAAGGTATTAGGCTCGTATTTTGTATTTTGTTTCGGTTTTTGACTAAATAAACTCTTAAATAACTTCACTGAACACCTCCGAAAGCTTTTCTATATTGTATCATATTTTTCAATATTTTACAACCCATTTTTCTTATCTTTAGAAAAACTTTTCAAATAAGAGATCGCTTCCTTAGCTCCGCCGATCTCATCTATCAAGCCGCATTTCACCGCTGAATATCCATCGAGTATAGAGCCTATATCGTTTACCAAAACGTCGGTACGGTGCATAATGCTTCTGAGGTACTCCTCTTGTATTGCGGAGTGTGAGGTGATAAAGCGAATAATTCTGTCCTGCATTTTTTCAAGATAATCAAAGGCTTGCGATACACCGAGCACGAGCCCGCTCGTCCTGACGGGATGTATCGTCATTGTCGCGCTCGGCACTATAAACGAGCGCTTCGCGCTTACTGCTAACGGAACTCCGATGGAATGTCCTCCGCCGAGGACGATAGACGCAGTCGGCTTCGACATGCTTGATATCAGCTCCGCGATCGCAAGACCGGCTTCAACGTCGCCGCCGAGTGTATTAAGAACAACGAGCACGCCTTCGACGCTATCGTTTTCCTCGAGAGAGACGAGCAGTGGAATTACGTGGTCGTATTTTGTCGTCTTCGTATTTCCGTCAAGAGAATAGTGACCCTCGATCTGACCGATTATCGATAAGCAGAAAATCCCCGCTTCTCCCGTTTCCTTTACACAGTCATTTTCACGTCCGCCGTTATCATTTTTTTCAACTGAAAACGTCATATCAACATCCTCCGGAATTTTTTATTAGTTTTTTCAATATTATTTCAAAATATACATTGATTTTGCGCAAAGATTGTGTTATAATTAACGATGGTAATTTAAAGACAAGGAGTTTTTAAAATGAAAAAAGTTTTAGTAGAAACATCCGCAAGACACATTCATCTCTCTCGCGAGGCAGTGGACGTTCTCTTTGGTGCAGGTTATCAGCTTACCAACAAGAAGGACCTCTCTCAGCCCGGTCAGTACGCTTGTGCAGAGAAGCTTGAGGTAGTTGGTCCTAAGGGCAAGCTCAAGGCTTCTATTCTTGGTCCTACCCGTAACGCAAGCCAGGTGGAGCTTTCTCTCACCGACGCTCGTACTATAGGTGTTGTTGCTCCTATCCGCGAGAGCGGTGATATCGCCGGCTCAGGCGCGTGTAAGCTTGTTAACCCCGAGAACGGCAATGAACTTGAGCTCACCGAGGGCGTTATCGCGGCAAAGCGTCATATTCACCTCACTCCCGAGGCGGCAGAGGAGATGGGCGTTAAGGACAAGCAGATCGTTTCCGTTAAGATAGAGTCCGAGCGTACCGCAGTTCTCGGCGACGTTGTCGTAAGAGTTAACGCAAGCTTCGCTCCCGCTATGCACATTGATACCGACGAGGCAAACGCTTGCTGCGCATTTGGCACCGTTTACGGCGAGATCGGTGGCTGATGTGAAAAGCATTCGGCTTTTGTTTCAAGGTGACAGCATAACCGACGCGGGCAGAGACAAGCGCAATTACTATGATCTCGGTTCGGGATATCCTAAATACGCTTCTGCGCTTGTAGCGGAGAATAACCCCGCGGTATCCTTTGAATTTATCAACCTCGGAATAAGCGGCAATCGCACCGGCCAGCTCTTTGATCGCTTTTACAGTGATGCAATAGCACTTAAGCCCGACATTATCTCGATATTGATCGGTATTAACGACATAGGGCACCGTTACGCTCCGCACTTCATCTCCACTACCGATGAGCAGCTTGAGCTCAATTACCGTGAGATACTCAAAAGGATCAAAAGCGAAACGGATGCAAAGATAATCATTCTTTCGCCCTACCTCCTTGATGCCGAGGGGAAGGATATGATGAAGAAGGACCTTGGCACCGTCCTTCCAATCGTCAGAAAGCTTGCGGCTGAGTTTGCTGACGCTTATGTTCCACTTGACGAGCTATTTGATGAGGCTCTGAAAAAACAGCCCGAGCCGCGCTATTACTCGCCCGACGGCGTGCATCCGAATGACAACGGGGCTAAATTTATAGCTGAGCATTACGCAAAGGCTATTGAAAAAATACTCAAGTAAATTATTTTTTAAAAGGAGAAATAAATTATGGCAGAACTTATCTACTCCCATGAAGTACAGAACATGTGCGTAGTTGCCAAAGGACCTAATCACGGTCCCGCTCCCATTCCCGAGGAGGGACTTTGGGTCAAGGCAAAGCAGATCAGCGACATTTCCGGACTTACACACGGTATTGGTTGGTGCGCACCTCAGCAGGGCGCATGCAAGCTTACCCTCAACGTTAAGGACGGTATTATCCAGGAGGCTCTCGTTGAGACTATCGGTTGCTCAGGTATGACTCACTCCGCAGCTATGGCGGCTGAGATCCTTCAGGGCAAGACACTTCTCGAGGCGCTCAACACCGACCTCGTATGTGACGCTATCAACACGGCTATGCGTGAGCTCTTCCTTCAGATCGTTTACGGACGTACTCAGTCCGCATTCTCTGAGGGCGGTCTTACTATCGGCGCGGGACTTGAGGACCTTGGTAAGGGCTCTCGTTCTCAGGTTGGTACTATGTACGGCACCGTTGCAAAGGGTGTTCGTTATCTTGAGATGGCAGAGGGCTACGTTACCAGAATGGCTCTCGACTCTAACGATCAGGTAATCGGTTACGAGTTCGTTAACCTTGGCAAGATGACCGACTTCATCAAGAAGGGTGACGATCCTACAACTGCTTATAACAAGTCCATGGGTCACTACGGCAGATTCACTAAGGAAGACGGCGCCGTTAAGTTCATCGACCCTCGTAAAGATTGATAGGAGGCAGTAAAATGGCATTGTTTGAAAATTACGAGAGAAGAGAAGCTAAAATTCTCGCAACTCTTAAGGAATATGGCATTAACTCCATTGAGGAGTGCAAGGACATCACTCTCGCAAAGGGTATTGATGTTGACGCGATTGTAAGAGGTACTCAGCCTATTTGCTTTGAGAACGCTGTTTGGGCTTACACCGTAGGCGCCGCAATCGCAATCAAGAAGGGCTGCACGAAGGCTGCTGATGCTGCCGCAGCTATCGGTATCGGACTTCAGTCCTTCTGTATCCCCGGTTCCGTTGCGGAGAACCGTCAGGTTGGTCTCGGCCACGGCAACCTCGGCTCTATGCTCCTCTCTGAGAGCACCGAGTGCTTCTGCTTCCTTGCGGGTCACGAGTCCTTTGCGGCAGCAGAGGGTGCAATCAAGATCGCTCTTAACGCAAACAAGGTAAGAGTTAATCCTCTTCGCGTTTGCCTTAACGGTCTTGGTAAGGATGCCGCTATGATCATTTCCAGAATCAATGGCTTCACATACGTTCAGACCGAGTTTGATCCCTACACCGAGACTGTAACGGTTGTTAACGAGACCGCATACTCTAACGGTGACAGAGCTAAGGTTCGTTGCTTCGGTGCAGACAGCGTTCCCGAGGGCGTAGCTATCATGAAGCTTGAGAACGTTGGCGTTTCCATTACGGGTAACTCCACCAACCCCACAAGATTCCAGCATCCTGTTGCAGGCACCTACAAGAAGTGGT
>CAYWPS010000081.1:0-7988 GCA_964460165.1 uncultured Ruminococcus sp.
ACTAAAACCGGTGTTGAGATAAACGATATATCGGATCTTGAAGGAAAAACCATTTATACTATCCAGAACGGAACACCCGCGGTGATATTACAACACCTTCTTGAAGAAAGCAATGTTAATGCCTTAGTGAAAACCACCATAGGCGAAGGCGCTGATGAAAAAGCGATCACCGCTCCAACCGATCTTGCCCCCCTACTCATTGCAGGCAAGGTAGATATAGCGCTCGTGCCCGAACCCGTTGCCACTGCCGCTCCTCTTAAAATTGCTTCTCAAAACAAGGATTACACATACAATGTAGCCATCGATCTTACGGATGCGTGGAGTGAGATCTCATCCTCTCCCGTAGCTATGGGATGCATTGTTGCGAACAAGGATTTCACGGATGCAAACAAGACTGCGGTCAATGCTTTCCTCGACGAATATAAACAGTCTATCGAGTATGTTGCGGACGCCGAAAATCTCGATACCGCGGCACAGTACGTGGTAGATGCGGGCGTGCTCGATGCGGTCCCGGCAGCAAAAAAATCTCTCATGAATCTCGGCAGCGCAATAGCGTATAGAGACGGCGCCGAAATGAAAACGATCCTCGTTGATTTTTACAACGCTGTAGGTACTCTTCTCATCGGCGGGCAGCTTCCGGATGATGAATTCTATTATGAAAAATAATAACAAACTGCCTTATATTAAGCTCTTAAAATTCATTATTCCACTAATTGTAATTTTGATTTTTTGGGAGATAATCGCATTTGCGATCAATGACAGCTTTTTTATGCCTGACGTTGTTCTGACATTCAACGCATTGATAAATATTTTGACATCGGGCACATTTTTCAAGGTGATCTTTATAGCACTTTACAGAGTGTTTTCCGGTTTGATACTAGGCATTGTTTTGGGTGTTTTATTTGCTACCCTTTGCCACAAATTTGACATCGTCAACACCATTCTATCACCTATAATTTCGATCATGAAGGCAACACCCGTTGCATGCATAATCGTTCTTTTGTGGATAAGATTAAACTACACGGAAATAGCTGTATTTGTCGTCGTACTCATGGTTTTGCCGATAGTATGGCAAAACGTTTACGAGGGATACAAGTCTATTGATTCAAATCTCGTCGAGGTCGCTGACGTTTTCGAACTCAATCGTGCACAAAGGTTGAAGGTCTTAATTATACCGTCCGTCCTCTCATACCTGCTCCCCGCTATCATCACATCGGTAGGCTTGGCGTGGAAAGCGGAAATCGCGGCAGAAATAATGACGAGCAGCAACATCGGAAAGCTGATATACGACTTTAAAACCGTATCCTACGACACAGCCTCGATATTCGCATGGACTGTGATAATAGTATCGTTGAGTATTCTTTTTGAAAAGGTCACTAAATACTTTATTGGGAGGCTAAGCGATGAATTTAAAGCTTAATAATCTCACAAAAAGCTTTGCAGACTCCGAAATACTGCGTGATTTTTCCTATTCATTTACCGATACGGGCGCGTATCTGATAATGGGAGAAAGCGGAGTGGGAAAAACTACTCTTCTAAAGATAATTGCCGGACTTGACAGTGATCATGGCGGTTCTGTAGAAAACGGCGGAATAAAAAATACGTCATTTATGTTTCAGGAATACAGACTTTTCCCTGCCCTTAACGCAGTAAAAAACGCCGCGATCGGACACTCTGCGTCTTCGTGCGACGATGCCGCCATGCTACTCGTACGCCTTGGCTTCAAACAAGAGGATCTGGAGAAAAAGCCGCGAGAGTTATCGGGAGGAATGAAGCAACGTGTCGCATTTGTCCGCGCAGTTCTCAAGCAAGCTCCCGTACTACTTCTGGATGAGCCCACCAAGGAACTTGACACAGATACGGCGGGCATAATGCTGCAGATCATCAACGAAGAAGCAAAAAAGCGATTGGTGATCACTGTGACGCACGACGATATCGCAGAACGGATAAACAACGCGCAGATAATACGCATGTAGGTTTAAACCTTCAATATCGCGATCTTCACAATTACATAGCACCGACAGGTAACGTTCCGTTATCAGCCGGTGCTGTTTATTTTTGAGTTGAAGCTATTTATAACATTTTTTTTGCGCGCTTTTATATTTTATATTGTAAATTCAAATATTTTGTGCTATAATGAACCTTGAAAGTTAGTTTTTGAGGAGATTTTCCTGATATGGCAATAGATATTTCTCATAGAATACAAAGGATGTACCCGTCGCTGTCCAAGGGACATAAAAAAATCGCTAACGCCGTAATTAACGAATACGATACGGTTGCATATATGACGGCATCACGTCTGGGAAGCAAGGTGGGAGTATCCGAATCCACGGTAGTCAGATTTGCCGGTGTACTCGGTTATGAGGGTTACTCTGAGTTTCAACGGGCAGTTGAGGAGCTTGCAAAAACCAAGCTCACCCCCAATCAGAGGATAGACATGACCAAACAAAGGATCGGTAAAGGCGATATACTCGAAACGGTTATGCACTCCGATATGAACAAGATTCGCCACACCCTTTTTAAACTCGACCGAAATGCCTTCTACAAAGCGGTAGATGCAATACTCAGCGCAAAAACAGTGTACATAATAGGTGCCAGAAGCTCTGAGCCCATTGCGAAAATATTAAATTACAACCTCTCGCTTATCTTTGATAACGTGAGATTCATAAGTGCTTCATCTACCGCAGAGGTGTTTGAACAAATGTTCTCGATAAACGAAAATGACGTACTTGTCGCATTTTCTTTCCCGAGGTACTCATCGAAGGTTGCTAAGGCAATTAAATTCGCACGCTCAAAAGGCGCCAAGACCATTGCGTGTACAGACTCGCATATTTCCCCGCTTGCAGAGCACGCCGACTATCTACTTCTCGCTCAATCAGATATGGCGTCATATATGGACTCGCTTGTTGCCCCTATCAGCATCATAAACGCCCTGATCGTAGAGATCACCTCTCGGCGCGAAAAGGAGATCCGCCGCAGATTCGATACACTCGAGGACATTTGGAGCGAATACGACATTTACGCGAAGATATAACGGAGATACTATGGAAACAATTAAAAAAATCTGCGTCATTGGCGGCGGACCCGCCGGTATGATGGCTGCCGGAACCGCACATCTATACGGCGCAGCTGTTACAATTTTCGAGTCGATGCCATTCCTTGGCAAAAAGCTTGCGATCACAGGCAAGGGACGCTGTAACGTAACCAACGCCTCGGGGCTTCAGGAATTGCTTGATAATATAACTAAAAATCCACGTTTTCTTTACAGCGCACTCTCCTCATTCACACCGGAAGATGCTATGACAACTTTTGAAAATCTCGGCGTTCCGCTCAAGGTAGAGCGAGGAAACCGAGTCTATCCGGAAAGCGATAAGGCGAAGGATATCGTGGATGCAATGAAAAAATATTGCGAAGGCGCAAGAGTTATAAATGAAAAGGTAAAAAAGATATTTGCCAATTCCAACGGCGGATTCACGGTAAAAACCGATAAAGAATATCTATTCGACAAGGTGATTCTTGCAACCGGAGGAAAATCATATCCGCTCACAGGATCTGACGGCTCGGGATATAGACTGGCAACCTCGCTCGGACATCACGTAACCGAGCTGATACCTTCACTCATACCGATAAATTCCCCGTCAAGGCTATGTCCCGATATGCAAGGGCTCTCACTAAAGAACGTTGGAATAAAAATACTTGACCAAAACGAAGATGTTTTGTACACGGATTTTGGCGAAATGATGTTCACACATTTCGGAGTGACGGGACCGATGATATTATCTGCGTCGGCGCATCTGAGAAACCATGACGTATCAACGCTTACGCTGTCGATAGACCTCAAGCCGGCGCTTGATGAAAAAACGCTTGACGCACGTATTTTAAGCGATTTTAAGATTAATGCAAATAAGGATTTCATCAACTCACTCTCTGCACTTTTGCCCGCAAAAATGATATCTCCATTCATATCCCTCACCGGTATAGACGAGAGAAAAAAGATAAATGCGATAACCAAAGAGGAACGTAAAATTATCCTTACTACTCTCAAGGATTTCAGAATACCGCTTTCTTCCTTCAGACCGATCGAGGAAGCCATAATAACATCGGGCGGTATTGAAGTCAAGGAAATCAACCCCAAGACCATGGAATCAAAAATCATATCCGGTCTTTTCTTTGCCGGAGAGATAATTGACGTAGATGCGTACACCGGCGGATTCAATCTGCAAATCGCCTACTCAACCGGATATTTAGCAGGAAAAAGCGCGGCAGAGTCGTGTTATTAAAAATAATCAAGGAGCATAAAATGATAAGAATTGCAATTGACGGTCCCGGCGGCGCAGGCAAATCCAGCCTTGCAAAAGCCGTAGCAAAAGAGCTTGAAATAATATATGTTGATACGGGTGCACTATACAGAACTATTGGATATTATATGCTCAAGCACGGCATTGATCCCACGGATGCGGAAGCAGTGTCAGCCGAGCTTGGAAAATTCACGCTTCAGCTCACTTACGTCGATGGTGAACAAGTGATCCTTCTTGACGGCGACAACGTCAAGGACGCTATCCGAACTCCCGAAATGTCGATGGCGGCGTCTCATGTAAGCGCTATTAAAGAAGTCCGCAGCTTCCTGCTCGATACACAAAGAAATATCGCAAAGCAGCACAGCGTAATTATGGACGGACGCGACATCGGAACGGTAATTCTCCCCGATGCAGAGGTTAAGATATTCCTCATCGCATCACCCGAGGCAAGAGCGAGACGCAGATACGAAGAGCTTAAAGCAAAAGGAAAAGAAGTTAGCTACGAGCAGGTATATACCGAAATGGTTGAGCGCGATAAGAACGACTCCACGCGTAATATTGCACCTTGTGTTCCTGCTGATGATGCTATTATTCTCGACAACTCAAATATGACCGCTGAGCAAACCACGGAAGCGGTTATCAAAATTATAAAAAAGGCACAGAAAAAACAAAAGAAAAGCTTTTATATGAAGGCGCACAAGGTCGTAGCCGCACCGATCAGATTTTTCACCGGAATAAAGACTCACGGAAGGGAGAACATCCCTAAGGATGGCGGATTCCTGCTCTGTGCTAACCACATTGCAGTACGAGACGTTCTCCTTATCGGAGCTACCTGCCCAAGACAGATCAAATTCGTAGCCAAAAAGGAGCTCTTCTCGGTTCCGATACTGAGAACGATCATCAAGGCGCTTGGCGCAGTTAAGCTTGACAGGGGCGGAAACGATGTCTCGGCAATAAGAAAGTCCATTGAGGTCATTGAAAACGGAGATATAGTATCGATCTTCCCGCAAGGACATAGATATCCTGCCGTTGACCCATCTACAACGCCTATTAAAAACGGCGCAGGAATGGTAGCATATCGCTCCGGATGCGACATTATACCCGTCTTTATCAAAACCAAGGGTAATAAATACGGTATTTTCAAGCGTGTTCACATATTTTACGGCGCGCCCATAAAGAACTCCGAGCTTGGTTTTAAGAACGGCGGAAGCGACGAGTATAAAGCTGCAACAGAATTTATATTCGGAAAAATTCTCGAGCTCGGCAGGTGCTCTTGTAACGACGGTTCAAAGGAGTAAACGCTCTTGAAGATCAATTTGTCAAAATTTGCGGGCTTTTGCCCGGGTGTAAGGCGCGCAGACGAGGCAGTAAGAGAACAGGCAAAATGCATTGAAGCCGGAGGAAGAATATACACTCTGGGACATCTTATCCATAACCGATTATATACTGAAGACCTAAAAGGCATAGGTGTGCAAACAATAAACTTTGAAGAAGTAGAAAGCACTTACAAAGTTCACCCTGAACAACCTATGACGGTTGTGGTACGTACCCACGGAATCACCAAAGACAAGCTTGATTTTTTGCTTCGTCTCGAAAGTGAAAATACGAATTTCACAGTTATTGATGCCACGTGCCCATTTGTCAAGAAAATACACAAAATAGCCGAGGATAACACGGATGAGAATACTTGTTTTCTTCTCTTCTCTGACCCCGGACACCCCGAAGCAATAGGTACGATGAGCTATGCAAAAGGTCAAAAATTAGCATTCTCAAGAATTGAAGATCTGGCTCAGTACGATTTCGGGAATAAATTGCCTATTTTATGTGCGCAAACTACACAAAATTTAGTAGAATTCAAAAAAATTAAAAAATTTTTGAAAAACCTATGTACAAACGCAAAAATTTTTGATACAATATGTAGTGTCACTGAAAATCGACAGAATGAAGCGACAAAAATCGCAAAGGAATCCGATTTGATGATAGTAATCGGAGGGCGCGAAAGTTCCAATACGCATAAGCTGTATGACTTATGCTCTCTTGTGTGCCCTACCGTTTGGGTCGAATCGATTACGGACTTACTAACTGATTTTCCTGACAACGCCAAGTGCGTAGGAATAACCGCCGGCGCTTCCACACCGGACGGTATAATAACGGAGGTTTTGAAAGAAATGGAAAACTTTACAGAATTGCTGGAAGGCTCAATCAAATCTTTACATACAGGAGATACAGTTGTTGGTACCGTGTTCACCATCGATAAGGCCGAAATAAAGCTCGACCTTGGCGCTAAGTTCACCGGCGTGCTTACCAAGGATCAGATCACTGACGATCCTAACGCTGTGCTTACTGAGATGTTCAAGATCGGTGACGAAATCGAAGTATTCGTTATCAGAGTCGAAGATGGCAAGGGCATCGCTACCGTGTCCAAGAAAAGAGTAGATAAGGATAACAGCTGGGTTATTCTTAAGAGCGCTTTCGACAATGGAGACATTCTCGAGGGCAAGATCGTATCCGTAGTTAAGGGCGGCGTCATCCTTTCTACAAGCGGTAACACCGTATTCATCCCTGCTTCTCAGACCGGAATCGCCAAGGGCGGCGACCTCTCGGTTCTCGTTGGAACCACTCAGAGAGTCAAACTTCTTGAGTTCGACACCGAGAAAAAGAAGGCACTCGGCTCTATCAAGGTTATTCTCGCTGAGGAAAAGAAGGCTCGCGAGGAGGCTGCTTGGGCAGAGCTTGAGGTTGGAAAGCACTATATGGGTACCGTTAAGAACCTTACTCCTTACGGTGCGTTCGTCGATATCGGCGGCGTTGACGGCATGGTTCACAACACAGAGCTTTCATGGAAGCGCATCAAGCATCCCTCCCAGGTTGTAAGCGTTGGTCAGCAGATCGACGTATTCATCAAGGAGCTTGACGCTGAGAAGAAGAGAATCTCTCTTGGATACAAGACTCAGGAGATGGATTCTTGGTTCCAGTTCACCCAGAAGTTCAATGTAGGCGACATCGTTCCCGCTAAGATCGTTTCCATTATGCCCTTCGGCGCTTTCGCTGAGGTATATGAGGACGTTGACGGCCTTATCCACATCTCCAGAATTTCCAGCCAGAGGATCAACAATCCCGCTGACGTTCTTGAGGTTGGTCAGGTAGTTGACGTAAAGATCACCGAGATCGATGACGAGAACAGAAAGCTTGCTCTTTCTATCCGCGCTATCACCGAAGCTGCCGAAAAGGCCGCAAGAGAAGAAGCACTCGCTGCCGAGAAAGCTGCCGCTGAGGCTGAGGCTGCCGCAGAGGAGGCAAGGCTTGCCGAGGAAAGAGCTGACATGGCTCCTTACATCGTAGGTTCTATTTAATTTAAATACAAGGCATGTTTGAATGCCTTTTATTAGCAGAATAAAATCTGCTTCAATATTAAAAGGAGTACGGATACTTAGCGTGTTATCCTTAACGTAGAACACGCATCGAGATAAATCCCTTGCGGGATTTTCGATATACGCCTGCGGCGTTCGATATGTGCTGTCGCACTCGATATGTTTGCTTCGCAAACGAGGGATTTATCTCATATCGAATTGGCGCGTAGCGACAATATATCGAGCTTGAGCATAGCGAAAGCATATCGAGTCAACGAAGTTGACATATCGACAGAAGAAAAAATGAGAGCAAGAATAGAAGGATTTTTCTCCTTTTATT
>CAYWPS010000082.1:0-7922 GCA_964460165.1 uncultured Ruminococcus sp.
GCACCTGACTGTTAATCAGGTTGTCGCTGGTTCGAGCCCAGCAGGGGGAGCCAACCATCCAAGTTTATATGCACCTTTAGCTCAGTTGGTAGAGCAACTGACTCTTAATCAGTGGGTCCCGGGTTCGAATCCCTGAAGGTGCACCATAAAGCTTGGATGGTCTTTTTATTTTTTAGTATGACTCTTAATCTGCAATTCGTCGGTCGGACACGACGAATGACGCAATATACCGCAAGCGGTATGCAGTGGGTCCCGGGTTCGAATGTCCAAGTCGCATAGTTGCCACCCATCGTCTGCGCAAGTCTGCGACTCGTGTGGCTCCTTGCTTTGTTGGACACCGTTCCAAAAAATAATCATCGATTATTTTTTGATCACTAACCGGTTCAGGTGCACCATAAAGCTTGGATGGTCTTTTTATTTTTTAGTAATGTAAAAGCCGCGAAAATGCAGTGAAAATACAGATTTGGCGAATTCTTAATTAGAGCACACCGAGGGGCGAACGCATCCAGAGCAGAAATTGTCGCTTGACGAGCGATAGGCGTACAAGGGTACGTCGGGCGAGGAAACGGCGGTAGAATAAAAAATAATAAAAAATGAGGAAACCGCAGGTTTTCAACCTTGATCTCCTCAAATTTGCGCTTAACGTAAGAGGGGAACCGTGTTTTGCACGATCCCCTCGTTTTTTATCGGTTATGCCTGAATGCGACAATTATGATTTTGTTTTTCCATTCCCGTTTCGTCGCTCAGAGTACCCTTGTACGCTTCTCGCTACTCAGCCGGAAATTTTCGCTCTAAATCCCTATGCCGCACGGTTCTCAGTCATTAAGGATTTGCTTTTTTGTGATTTGTAGCCTTATTTTTCTCTTTTTCTTGGCTTTCTATTCAATCCTTAAGACTCAGTCCTCTTGCTTTATAAATAGTATTATTCGTTTATTATGTAGATGCAGATATCCTTCTGATTATTAACTGCTGCGTACGTAGAAAATAGTTGACTTTGCGTGTTATATCTGAGCACGTTTCGAGTATTAGATCCGGCGGCTATTATGGTAGCTATACCGCTTGAAGCTATTTCTATTGTCCAACTGCTGTTTGCAGTCAGCGCGGTTTCTGTTCTTAACCAATTGTTAGAGCTGCTGGCGGCGTAGAGATATCCGCCGCTTACCGAGAGAGAGAAGGTATTTGTTGTGGTACCAACACCTATGGTAATAATTTCAACATCGTCAGCAAGAGAAACTTGATTTTCGGCTTTTGTTATAGTTCCGGTAGATCTGTTATTAGTGTTTTGTGTCGTTCCAAGCGCATAATCGTAATCTTTTGCTACAATAACGATCTTTGTTCCAGCGGTAAGCTGAGAAACGTCAGTAACAAGCGTTGCTGTTTTAGCGCCGTCCTCGGGAACTGTCGGAGCATCGGTCTGATAGTTTTCACCGGTTGCGTAGTCGATGGTGATACCGGGTTGAACGTTGTACATAAATACGCAGAAGCAGATGCCATCACCGTTATCCTCAACAGACAATCCTTCCATCAGGACACCGTTCGCTAAAAGGTTATCTCCAACAAAAACAGGTGTTACGCGATACATAACGTGGTTTCCGGTTTCTTTGATATAGTCGAGAACTTGATTCTCGAAAATCTGCATGCCTATCTGGTTAAAGTACGGGGTTCCGGTCATGAGATTCAGCTTGTTGTTTTCTTCCGCTGAGAGCGACCATGCGATCAGATGGCTTCTATTATATATATTAGTTTGGGGTACAACGGTTGTAGAATAACTGTTTTGCACCCATCCGGTAGGCTTGTATGTGGGATTGTTTCTCGTTCCGGTAGGCATAGTGTCCGTACTAAGAGAAGCGAAAGCGACGCCAACGCGACCGAGAGAATCGAGCTCGGAGTAATTTTCAAATGAAACGTCTGTTATTTCATCTGAGGTGAAATAAGGGGTATTGTTATTTATAACAACGTAATTATTACCGGAGAACTCGGGAACCTCGGAGTAATCAAATCCATTTTTGCCAATTACATTATCATCCGCAGGAGGATCTTGCTGATTATCATCCGCAGGAGGATCTTGCTGATTATCATCCGTGGGAGGATCTTGCTCGTTATTATTTGTGGGAGGAGTCTGCTCATTCTCAATAACATCGTCGGATGTATCAGCTCCTGTGAACTGTTCAATGAATATATTGAACTCTGCGCACGAGCAGAGTGTCATTGATAAAACAAGCAAAAGCGTGATTAATTTGAGCATAATTGTTGACATTTTTCTCATTTTTCGTAAATTCCTTTCGTTATCTTGTCGTGTGAGTTGCCGATAAATTCATACTTCGCAGTCATTCTGAAACCGCATTTTAAAACATCTGTATCAAGCTTTTTATCCGATGGATAAAGTCTGTTCCAATGATATATTATCAGCTTTGAAATGCTTTCTGCGTACTCGTTTATGTCCGTCATTTCAACAAAGCAGCAGGCTCCGTCAGGCGCGTTTTTGATCGGATCATCAACGACCCTGATCCTATCCTCATGCTCCTCGAACAGCGGCGCAGAGTAGCTTGAGACGTAGATATCTCCGTCTGCTTTCTTACACAGATCCTCGATCAGCTTTTTGTCGCGGCTTTGCCTGCGCTTGTTGAAGGCAATGCCCATGTTGTCATCAACGGTTATCGCTACTGTCAAATTCCTCATAGCTATTCCTCCGGATGCGAATCGCCGGTTGCGTAATCGATAATTACTCCGGGTTGATTGTTATAGGCGTATATATTAAAGCATATACCCTCGCCGTTATCCTCGACCGACCACGCCTCCATAAGCACTCCGCTTGCAACAAGGTTCTCGCCCTCGAAGATAGGCGTCACTCGGAGCATTACGTGGTTTTCCGTTTCCTCTACATAATCCGCTATCATATTTTCGAAGGGAAGCATTCCTTCAATATTCAAAAAGCGTGTTCCGGTGATCAGATTTTTCTTATTCGCGTTTTCACCCGTCAGCTGATATCCTATCAGATGACATCTGTTATACAAGTATTTTCCGGATATGAAGTCATATTTCACGGTCTGCCAACCGGATGGCTTGACCGTTCCTATCGATCCGCGTTCTTCCGTTGGCATGATATCAACGCCCACGCAGGCAATGCAAACCGTGCATCTTCCAAGACCGTCGAGCTCTCCGTAGCTTTCGTACGACACGCTGACTATCTCATCCTCGGTGAAGAATGGAACGTTCTCGTTTATTATAACGTACGGTGTCTCGCCGTCAAACTCTGGTATTGAGTCAAGAGTCGCCGATGGGATATGACCGTTTGAGTTGGGAAAATCCGTGAAAAATGCGTCGCAGGAGCAGATCGTCAGCGAAAGCGCAAGTATTAATGCTATAAATCCAAGTAGAAGCTTTGAATTACGTTTCATATCACACTCCTGAGTACGTTTGCGGTGCGCACATACACCCAAAATAATTATACAACAAAATAGTTGATTTGGCAAGGGAAAAATGCTAAATTGTGTATTTTCAACCACACAAGAAAGCGCTTGATTTTGCGAGAGATAAATTCTGAATTACCGTATTTGTAAAATTACGCAATTTGTTTGTAAAATAGCGTAATTTGTTTGTAAAATAGCGTAATTTGTTAATTGATAATTGACTATAAAAATGCCGTGTGATATACTGAGTATGCTATATAATTTATGTTATAAAGAGAGGGTACTATTATGAAAAAGATCAGAATGGCAGTTGTCGGTTACGGTCAGAGAGGCTCTTACGTTACCGTACATTCGCTCCATTGTATAGATGAGATAGAGGTTACAGCGGTTTGTGATCTTTATCAGGATAGAGTAGATCAAGCTGTTAAGGAAAGCGAGGAAAAGTACGGCAACAAAGTACTCGGTACTCTTGACTACCACGACGTATTGAGTTCCGATAACGTTGACGCTGTTTATGTTGCGTGCTCCTGGGAGTATCATATAGAGGTTGCTATCGAGGCGATGAAGGCAGGCAAGATCGTTGCGCTTGAGGTTGGCGGTGCATATAGCATCGATGAGCTTCACAGACTTGTCCGCACCTACGAGGAGACCAAAACTCCTATCATGTTTATGGAGAACTGCTGCTTCGATAAGTTTGAGCTCCTTGCTACTGCCGCGGTAAGAGCAGGTAAGATCGGCAAGGTCGTTCATTGCCACGGCACATATGCGCATGACCTCAGATATGAAATATCCGCGGGTAACGTTATACGCCATTACAGACTCCGTAATTATACCAACAGAAACAGTGAGAATTATCCCACTCACGAGCTCGGTCCTATTGCCAAGCTTCTTAATATCAACCGCGGAAACAGAATGCTCTCGCTCGTCTCGGTAGCTTCTATGTCAGCAGGTCTTGAGCAGTACGTAAAGGATCATCCCGACCTCGTAGAGAAGGATCCCACGCTTGAGGGACGCAGATTTAAGCAGGGCGATATCGTAAATACCATCATCACCTGTGCCGGCGGCGAGACCATACTTTTGAGACTCGATACCACGCTTCCTCGTCCTTATTACAGCCGTGAGTTCGGTATCAGAGGCACCAAGGGCTTCTGTCTCAAGGATACCAATACCATCTATCTCGACGGCGAGAAGGAGTATTGGAACACCACCGAGGGTATTAAAGAAACCAGCAATAGCGCAGATAAGTACGAGGAGGAGCTCCTTCCGTCTCTTTGGAGAGATATGGATCCCGCAGATCTCGAGAGCGGTCACGGCGGCATAGATACGCTTGAGTTCAGAGTCTTCGTTGATTGTATTCTTAATAATAAGGAGATGCCCATAGATGTTTACGATGCTGCTTCCTGGATGGCGATAACCGCGCTTTCCGAGCAGTCGATAGCAACCGGCGGCACACCTCAGCTTATCCCCGACTTCACCGATGGAAGATGGATCAACAGAGAGCCTCGCGACGTCGTTGAAATGAGGGGTATCAAATGATCAGATATACTGAATTCGCAGTAGAAAAGACTTGCGAGCTGCTTGCGATAGACAGCCCCTCCGGCTTTACCGCAGGCGCTGTAAGATACGTCAAGGATGAGTTTGAGGCACTCGGCTTTGAGGCTGCCCTTACCGTAAAGGGCGGCGTGCTCGTTGACCTCGGAGGCGAGGACTCCGAGCTTGGCGGACTTCTTCTTGAGGCTCATGCCGATACCCTTGGCGGTATGGTCGCGGAGCTAAAGGGAAATGGCAGACTCCGCATTACCAATCTCGGCGGAATGAGGGCGGAGAATGCGGAATGCGAGAACGTCAGGGTCTATACCCGCGACGGAAACGTCTACGAGGGCACTCTCCAGCTGATAAATCCCTCCGTTCACGTCAACGGTCAGTATGCCGATACAAAGCGCACCTTTGACACCACCGAGATCGTGCTCGACGAGGACTCCGCAGGCTGCGAGGATCTCAAAAATCTCGGTATCGAGGTCGGTGATATAGTCGCCTTCGACCCAAGAACGAGAGTAACCGACTCCGGATATATCAAGAGCCGCTTCCTTGACGATAAGCTCTCGGTAGGTATCCTTCTCGGATTTGCAAAATACATTAAGGATAGCTCGGTGAAGCTCCCGCGTCACACATACGTGCACGTTACCGTCTATGAGGAGGTCGGACACGGCGGCGCGGCTTCCGTGCCTTCGGGCGTAACCGAGGCGATAAGCGTTGATATGGGCTGTGTAGGGCAGGGACTTAACTGTACCGAAAGACAGGTTTCTATCTGCGCCAAGGATTCTCACGGACCTTATAATTACGACGTGGTCGGCAGGCTGATTGAGGCTGCAAAGGCAGAGAGCGCAGACTACGCGGTAGACGTCTATCCTTTCTACGGCTCGGATGTAGAAGCAACTCTTTGCGCAGGATACGACATTAAGCACGGTCTTATCGGCGCAGGCGTCTATGCAAGTCACGGATATGAAAGAAGCCATAAGGACGGAGTAAAAAACACGCTCCTCGTCCTCAAGGGCTATTTAGGAATTTAAATAAAAAAGATGCGCATTTAAATGCGCATCTTCTTTTGATAATCATTGGGTAAATGCAAATAATAGTTGTCTTTTACCGACTATTATTACTTGATTTTGTTTTTGATAATAGTATTTACTGCCTCTCTGATTCTGTGCATAGATTCTGAGCTCTTGGCGCAGGTGTCGAAGGTTATCTCCTTGCCGAGAGCGTTTTCAATAGCTGCAACAACGGTATCGTGAGAGGTGAGAGACTCTGCCAGCTTCATAGCCTTGATATCCTGCAGCGCCTCGTAGAACACCGCAAGCCTCGGGGACTCGAGCGCCGTGCCGTCCATAGCGGGATAAACAGAGAATGCATCTCCGCCCTGGAACGCATAGTCAGCGCTTTGCTCATAGAAGGGATTTATAGGGTCTCCTGAAAATTGATTGTTGTAGAAATTATATCCCCACTGTAGGAATCCTGCAATGTTGTATTTGTACATCTGCATACCGATCGAGCGATTTCTCCAGCCCGGCATAGTATGGAATCTATTGGATACTTCTATCGGCTGGCTTACGCAGTAATACGTCCAGAGCCCGGGGATATTTGCCTCAAGGAAGGGCGTTATCTTACTGTTAGAAGGGATCGGATGGTCAATAATGCCTGTGTTGTAAAACTCGATAGTTGAGAGTGCGTCCATTATGGTGTAATCCTTCAGAATATCCGCGACGATAGACTTGGATTTTCTGTAATTGTCCTCATCACCCTTGTGAGGCTCGTCGGATACGTGGAAGAAACAACGCTTATCATCGCCTCTGTTTTTCATATGAGCGATAAGCGCGGGAAGAAATGCGTGAAGGAAGGCTGCGTACTCATCTGAATGAGCATCGGTTTCCCAGCCGAAGATCTTTTTGTACTCGCCATCTACGGTAGCCATGATCTTTGGCGCGTGCTTTGCGCCCCACTGTGTGAACAGATGAGATATTTCAATATATTCAACGCCGCATCTGTCAAGAATATCGATCCATCTGTCGAGCAGATCAAAGCTGAAGGAATACGTACCGTTATCAACCTCCACTCCTACGAGCTGGGTGGTACGTCTTTCGCCACCCACTGCAGTGTCGAGCGGGGGAGTGAAAACGGGAGTAAGTATCATATTTATACCGTTTCTTCTCGCTGTTCTTATAAAGTTTTCAACTATTTCAAAATGTCTGTCAGACCATACTTCAAGGTTGTAGTAGTTGGCAAGACAGTCGGCATGGAACCACTGCGTGAAGTATATATCTTCATCGGGCAGTACAGCGTTTATTACCTCTACCTCAATAGTGGATACAGAGCTGCCATATTCTCCACCGTCAAAGCTTATGGTGAAATCATATTTTCCGGCAACCATATCTTTAGGAATATTGACTTCCACCCATACAGCGTTCAGCGAACCCTTGGCAAAGGTCATCGTTCCGCCGTAGTACAGAGGGCGCAGGACGTCGGGGTAGAGTCCCGGTGCGGTTCTTAAATAATTATCGTCAAATCCCCGCGCGTGAGCAGTGAAGTTGACAGGTACGTACATAATCTGTCTTAAGGTAGCGTACTTTGAAAGCTCGCCTGAAAGCGTTGGCATTAACCTTGGCGCGACGTAGGGAACGGGACCGCCCTTCATGTCGTAGGTATATGCTATCTGAAAGTTAACGCGCTCACCCCGGAGAGCCGAAATGCTTTTGAGCTGCGAATATTCATCGATAGATTTATCGATAAATACCTTCTCTAAAGAAGAAATAATTTTAGCTTTAATCATAAGCCACCTCATAACTTGCTTTTATTGAAAAACGCTACATTCATTATATCAAAGCGTTGGTTTTGAGTCAATATTTTGGCATGATAAAAAAATAAAAATATTTTTTAAAAAGGTATTGACTTTTATGTTTCAGTGTGATATAATACCAATGTTCGCGGGAGTGGCGGAATCGGCAGACGCGCACGTTT
>CAYWPS010000083.1:0-7904 GCA_964460165.1 uncultured Ruminococcus sp.
CAACGAGTTCATGACGAGATATAAGCTGACCGACGGGGAGACCTCCGGTCTTGATTGCTACGATCTGTTCGAGCTCGTGGGAAAAAAACGCGGATTTCTCATCTCGGGCGGTGAGATAAATCACCAAAGGACTGCCGAAATGCTGCTCGAGGAATTCAGAAGCGCAAAGATCGGCAGAATATCACTGGAAAAACCAACTCTTTAATACATCAAGGAACTGATCATGCCAAACTTTGAATACGAGGACAAGCATTACGCAGAGGGATATACAGCGGTCTGCGGCTGCGACGAGGCAGGCAGAGGACCTCTGTGCGGACCCGTCGTTGCGGCGGCAGTCATTCTCCCCCGCGACGTAGAGATAGAGGGACTAAACGACTCAAAAAAGCTCACCGAGAAGAAGCGCGAGGCGCTCTTTGACGTCATAATCGAAAAGGCGATAGCCTACGCCATCGCGGAGTGCACCCCGGAGGAAATAGACGAATATAACATTCTCAACGCCTCAATGCTCGCTATGAGGCGCGCTGTTGAAAAGCTTGAGGTAAAGGCAGACTTTGCCCTCATAGACGGTAACTGCTCGCGCGGATTTACCATCCCAACCGAGACGGTCGTTAAGGGTGATGCAAAGAGTGCATCGATAGCCGCTGCATCCATACTCGCGAAGGTCACAAGAGACAGAGGCTGTATAGAGCTGGACAAACTCTACCCTATGTACGGTATAGCAAAGCACAAGGGATACCCCACAAAGGATCATATGAATGCCGTAAGAGAGCACGGAGTTGCTCCTATATACCGCCGCAGCTTCTTGAAATTTCTTGACAAAGACGAATAATGAAGATACTTGGGATCAAGACGGGAAAACGCCTGCTCGGCGACTTTGGAGAAAGGGCTGCGCGGCGCTTTCTGCGCAAGAACGGATACAGAGTAATCAAGAAGAATTTTGTTGCAGACTCACACGAAATAGATATAATAGCGGAGGATAAAGAGTACCTTGCCTTCGTCGAAGTAAAGACGAGGTCTCTTGGCTCGGAGCACCCGAATGAGCCGCGTCCCGCCTCTGCCGTAGATGCAAAGAAGCAACGCGGAATTATATCGGCGGCGAGATTTTACACCGCATATAATCCATCACAAAAGAAAAAACGCTTCGATATAATCGAAGTATATGTAAACTCAAATAACGGCAAATATTATTTGGCAGAAATCAAACATTTAAAAAACACGTTTAATCTCAACACTGCCTTTTCACCTGCCGAAAGGAACAAAAAATGAAGTATATCAGCACAAGGGGCGGTGACTCGCAGGGTGTGAGATCCGCATACGCTATCAAGACGGGACTCGCAAGCGATAAGGGTCTGTATATGCCCGAGAGCATCCCTGCACTTACCCTCAAAGAAATAGACGAACTCATATCGGTTTCGTATCCCGAGAGAGCCGCGAAAATACTTTCAAGATATCTCTCCGATTACTCGTACGAGGAGCTCCTTGAGGATGCAAGCCTCGCATACGCATACGAAAAGTTCGGTCCATCCCCTGCCAAGCTTACCGAGATGAAGCTCGGCGGCGCTATGCTTGAGCTGTGGCACGGACCCACCTGCGCCTTCAAGGATATGGCGCTCCAGCTCATGCCAAGGCTGTTTGTAAGGGCTCTCAGAAAATGCGGAGAGGAGCGCACGGCTCTCATACTCGTCGCTACCTCGGGAGATACCGGCAAGGCGGCGCTTGAAGGCTACCGCGACGTTGACGGCACCAAGGTAAAGGTGTTCTACCCTGTCTCCGGTGTCAGCCGCGTACAAAAGCTTCAGATGCAGACTCAGACGGGAGACAATCTCTCGGTAACCGGCATAGAAGGCAACTTCGACGACGCGCAGAACGGCGTCAAAGCAATATTTGCCGACAGTGAATACGCAATGGAGCTTAATAAAAGCAACGTCTTCCTTTCCAGCGCGAACTCTATCAACTGGGGCAGGCTCGTACCCCAGATCGTTTATTACGTCTCCGCATACTGTGATATGGTAGCCTCGGGAATGATAAAGCTCGGAGAAAGCATTGACGTATGTGTTCCCACGGGTAACTTCGGCAATATATTTGCATGCTATCTTGCAAAGAAGATGGGACTTCCCGTTGATAAGCTCATCTGCGCATCAAACGAGAATGACGTGCTCACCGAATTCCTGACGGACGGTGTGTACGACAGGAACAGAATTTTCCATACAACGATGTCTCCGTCTATGGACATACTGATCTCATCGAATCTAGAAAGATTGCTCTATTCCGAGCTCGGTGCTGACAAGACCGCAAAATATATGGCTGAACTTAACGAGTGCGGAAGATACACTCTTGAAGAAGATGATTTCAAAAAAATCAGTGCACATTTTGTCGGCTACTCTGCAAGTGAATCAGACACCGCAAAAACCATAAAGGCGGTCTATGAAAATGAAAACTGCCTTATCGACCCCCATACCGCAGTAGCTTTCTATGCCACACACAAGTATATAGAGGACAATAAGGCAGAGAGAAAGATACTCACCGTATCCACGGCATCCGCCTATAAGTTCGCAGCGGACGTATATACTTCTCTGACCGATTCTCGTCCTTTGGACGAGCTTGAAGCCTTGGATATGCTGTCCGCCCTGACGGGCGAGCCGATCCCCACACCGCTTTCGCACCTCGGTGAGAAGGAGATACTACATTCATCTACGATAAAGAAGACGGAGATGAAGGACGCGGTAAGCGTTTTTGCCAAGGATCAGATCAACACTCCTTGGGCTTAAAGGTCGCGCAGGAGGTATTCGCGGAGCAGCTTGCCTCGTGAGGTCCTACGCAAATGCAGCCTGCATAGCATTCGTTGGCGCCGTTATGGTACGCGCAGTTTCGTACGTCGCACATAACACCCTTGATATGCTTTGCGCTATCGTGGCAGCATTCGTTCTTCTGCATTTTTTCGTTCATTCTTCATTCTCTTTTCCGCAGGAGCTTTCCGCTTTCCTGCAAGGATATTGTAACCGCATACAAACATTTTATACATTTTCGGAGAAACTATGTCACTATATGTTATCGCCGACCTGCACCTATCGACGTTAGACACGACGAACAAATCGATGGAGGTGTTCGGTCGAAGGTGGGACGGCTATATGACGAGGATAAAAAACAACTGGGAAAGGCTCGTAACGGGCGAGGATACGGTCGTTATACCGGGCGACGTCTCCTGGGCGCTGTCGCTCGAGGAAGCGGTGTCTGACCTCAAATTCATAGATTCGCTCCCCGGCAAAAAGATACTAGGAAAGGGCAACCACGATTTCTGGTGGTGCACGATGAAAAAGCACGAGGAGCTGTTCAAAAGGAACGGGATATCAACGATATCCTTCCTCTTTAACAACGCCCACGAGACCGAGGAATATATCATCGCGGGAACGCGCGGCTGGTATCACGACGAGGACGCGAAGAACGCGCCCGATAACGCCGACTTCAAAAAGCTCGTTAACCGAGAGGCGCAAAGGCTCAGGATGAGCCTTACGGAAGCCGCACGCAGAAAAGAGCTCTCGCCGAATAAGGAGATAATCGTGTTTATGCACTTTCCTCCGTACTGGGCGGGAAAGGCATCGGACGGACTTGTGGATATCCTCAAGGAGTTTGGGGTGGGGCGCGTATATTTCGGTCACATACACGGAAACTATGCTGAACCTCCGTCATTCGTCTATGACGGAATCGAAATGCACTTGATTTCCGCAGATTATCTCGAATTTATCCCGAAAATCGTGAAGTTTTAACAAGTTTAGGAAAGTTTTTTGGTTAATATTTTCCAAATGACTTGACAAAGGCGTTTTATTATTGTAAAATAATGTGGTTGTGAAATTAATAATAAAATTAAAATAAATGTATTTTTTCGGAGGAAAAAACAATGAGCCTTATTAATAAGGAACTTACTGAAAAGAACGGCTACGTAATCGAGTTCTCCATCGACAAGGACGTTTACGCCAAGGCCGAGCTCGAAGCTTACAAAAAGAACGTTAAGTCTATGAACGTTCCCGGCTTCAGAAAAGGAAAGGCTCCTATGCACGTGATCAAGACGTTCTACGGCAAGGAGGTATTCTTCGAGGATGCTATCAACGCTTGCATTCCCGAGGCATTCGAGGCAGCTATCACCGAGGCTGGCTACGATATCGTAGGCAATCCCAAGTTCGACCTCGTTTCTATGGACGGCGACGTCGTCCTCAAGGCTGAGGGCTTCGTTAAGCCCGAGGTCACCATCGAGAACTATAAGGGTATCGAGGTAGAAAAGAAGGTAGCACAGATCAGCGATGATGAGATCAACGCAGAGATCGACAAGGCAAGAGACAGAAACGCAAGATTCATCCAGGAGTCCGAGAACGCAGTTGAGGACGGCGACACCGTAACTCTCGACTTCGAGGGCTTTGTTGACGGCGTAGCGTTCGACGGCGGCAAGGGTGAGAACTACGAGCTCAAGATCGGCTCCGGCAGCTTCATCCCCGGCTTCGAGGCGCAGATCGTGGGTCACAAGATCGGCGAGGAATTCGACGTTAACGTAACCTTCCCCGAGGACTACTCCGCAAAGGATCTCGCAGGCAAGGCTGCAACCTTCAAGTGCACCGTTAAGTCTCTCAAGCAGCTCCCCGAGCTCGATGACGAGTTCGTTAAGGACGTTTCCGAATTTGATACCGTTGATGAATATAAGGCAGACATCAAGTCTAAACTTACCGAGAGAGCTGAGGCTAACGCTGAGAGAGAGGTAGAGAACGCTCTCGCAGAGTCCCTCATGAGCCTTCTTGCAGCAGAGATCCCCGAGCCCATGTTCGAGGCAGAGACCGAGAACTATCTGCGTGACTATGACACCAGACTCCGCTCCAGCGGACTTGATCTCAAGACATATATGCAGTACACCGGCCTTACCCTTGACGCTATCCGCGCACAGCTTCGTCCCCAGGCAGAGAAGCAGGTCAAGATCAGACTCGCTCTCGAAAAGATCGCGGTTCTTGAGAACCTCGACGCTTCCGAGGATGAGATCAACGAGGAATACGCAAGAATCGGCGCTACCTATAACGTAGAGGTAGACGAGGTAAAGAAGATGATCGCGGCTGAGGATATCAAGGCTGACCTTCTCACCTCCAAGGCTATGACTCTCGTTAAGGCAAACGCTGTTATTAAGTAATTCAGCACTTAAACTTTAGCAGACTTAGTCCGACCGTTTCGGACAATACGGCCGACATCCCTGCATCAATACGGGTTGTCGGCCATTTTAAAAATACAAACAGGAGGATTCCAATATGCCACTCGTTCCTAACGTAATAGAACAGACCCCCGGCGGAGAACGCGCGTACGACATATATTCCAGACTTCTCAGCGACAGAATCGTAATGCTCACAGACGAGGTGAACGACGTTACCGCATCCTTGGTCGTAGCTCAGATGCTCTTCCTTGAGGCGCAGGATCCCGACAAGGACATCTACTTCTATATCAACAGCCCCGGCGGATCGGTTTCCGCAGGATTTGCGATTTATGACACTATGAATTATATCAAGTGCGACGTATGCACTATCTGTATGGGTATGGCTGCTTCTATGGGCGCGTTCCTTCTCTCAGGCGGTACAAAGGGTAAAAGACTCGCCCTTCCCAACGCTGAAATAATGATACACCAGCCCCTCGGCGGCACTCAGGGTCAGGCATCCGATATCAAGATCCACGCCGACCACATCCTCAGGACACGCGCAAAGCTCAACAAGCTCCTCGCAGAGCATACGGGAAAATCCATCGAGGAGATCGAGCGCGACACAGAAAGAGACAATTTCCTCACCGCTGACGAGGCGTGCGCATACGGTCTCATCGACAAAGTAATCACCAAAAAGGACTGATAAATGTCTAACGAATCTAACAACAGAACACTTCGCCGCTGCTCATTCTGCGGCAGAGGCGAGGACGTAGTAAACCTTCTTATACCCGGTCAGGACGGCAAGACCTATATCTGCGACGACTGTATCTTCGTATGCTCGGATTTCATCGAGGAGCAATTCGGTGATGCGGTAAGCCCTGCCGAGAGCGAGGATAGCGGTCTTTCAATCGAGACTCTCCCCCGCCCCATCGACATCAAGGCTATGCTTGACGAGCACGTTATCGGTCAGGATAACGCCAAGCTCGCGCTTGCGGTCGCCGTTTACAACCATTACAAGAGAATACTTACCCTTGACGAATCAAGCAAGAGAAAAAAGAGCAAGAGCGCCGAGCCCGTCGAGGATGACGGAGTCGAGATCCAGAAGTCAAACGTTCTTCTTCTCGGTCCTACCGGTGTCGGAAAGACATACCTTGCGCAGACTCTGGCAAAGAGCTTCAAGGTTCCCTTTGCTATCGCGGACGCCACCACTCTCACAGAGGCGGGATACGTCGGCGAGGACGTCGAAAATATACTCTTAAGACTTATTCAAGCGGCAGACTTTGACGTCGCTAAGGCTGAAAGAGGTATTATCTATATTGACGAGATAGACAAAATATCGAGAAAGAGCGAAAACCGCTCCATCACCCGTGACGTATCCGGCGAGGGCGTGCAGCAGGCGCTCCTCAAGATACTTGAGGGCACGACCGCAAACGTCCCCCCTCAGGGCGGAAGAAAGCACCCCAATCAAGAGTTCATCCAGATAAACACCAAAAACATCCTCTTTATCTGCGGCGGCGCATTCGACGGCATCGAAAAGCTCATCGAGACGAGAAAAGGCTCTCAGATCATCGGTTTCGGCACAGAGAAGATGACGTCAAAGGAAAAGGTTGCCAAGGGCGTATATAAGGACGCAGAGGCTCACGACGTCGTGAAATACGGACTTATACCCGAGCTTGTGGGACGTCTTCCCGTTATCGTGTCGCTCGACAATCTCGACGAGGACGCGCTCGTAAGAATAATCAAAGAGCCTAAAAACGCGCTTTACAAGCAGTATCAGAAGCTCTTTAAGCTCGACGGTATCGAGCTTGAGTTTGAGGATGACGCCTTCCGCGCCATTGCTCATCTTGCAATAGAAAGAAATACCGGCGCAAGAGGACTCAGATCTATCATCGAAGGAATTTTGATAAAGCCGATGTATGAGCTCCCCTCGGATAAAACCGTGGAAAAGGTAGTGATTACGGCTAAATACGTAAAGGGCGAGGAGCCTATTACGGTAATAAGAAAACAATAAAATACCGGCGCTACGGCAAGCGGCTGTCGCATTCAGGCATAGCCGATAAAAAAGCGAGGGGATCGTGCGAAAACACGGTTCCCCTCTTTTATTTTATATATCCGTTTTTTTACTTTGCACTCTTTCTGTACGCAAGAGGGCTTGTCATCATATACTGCTTGAATATCTTGTGGAAGTAGTTGGGGTTGCAGAAGCCAATGGAATCTGCGATCTCGGTCATGGGCATTTCCGTAGTGCAAAGAAGGTCCATGGCAGAGTTTACGCGCATACCGTTGATATAATCTATCGGTGTCTTGCCTATGCTCTCCTTGAACATCTTGGTAAAGTAGTCGGGAGAGACGTTGATCATAGCGGAAAGCTCCTCTATGTATATCTTCTCCTTGAAATGTCCGTCTATGTAATTGATAACCGGACGAAGTCTCAATACGTTATGATATATCATCCTGTCAAGCTCATTCTTGGAGCCGCAGTAATAGCGAAGGAGAGCGGTCATCATCTGATATATATTTGCTCTTATCGGAAGCTTGTAGCAGATATCCTTATCGGAATATTCGTCGTAAGACTCCTGCATAAATCTCTTAAGCGTAGGATGAACGGGATGATCTGCGCCGAATACAGTGATCTTGTTCCTAGACTGAACGTAGAACATATAGAAGACCTCGCTGTCAAAGTTCTCAAGATTCACCTCTATGATGGACATATCGAATATCATACCTCTGACCGCGGCGTAAT